>CAXTTP010000075.1:0-10882 GCA_964247195.1 uncultured Sphingomonadaceae bacterium | reverse complement strand
TGATGGCGATCTGCGGCGACGGCGGCTTCATGATGAACAGCCAGGAGATGGAGACCGCGGTCCGCCTGCGGCTCAACGTCACCGTGCTTATCCTCAACGACGGCAGCTACGGCATGATCCGCTGGAAGCAGGCCAATATGGGCTTCAAGGACTGGGGGCTGACCTACGGCAATCCCGATTTCGTGAAATATGCCGAGGCATATGGCGCGAGCGGCCATCGCGTCGAGAACGCCGAGCACCTGCCCGTGCTGCTCCGCCAGTGCCTCGACACGCCCGGCGTCCATCTGATCGACTGTCCGGTCGACTATGCGGACAACGACCAGATCCTGAACAAGGACATCAAGGCGCTGTCGGCCAAATTGTGAGGCTCGTTCGAGATGAAGCTCAGGTCCACCTACCCGCTCTACCTCGCCAATGAGGCGCAGCAGCCGAACAGCGATCTCGCGGTAACCGACAAGTTCACCGGCGAGGTCGCGACGCGGGTGGCGCTGGCGGATGCGGGCGTGATCGATGCCGGCATCGCCGCCGCCCATGCCGCGGTCGAGCCGATGGCGCAGATGGCGTCCTATGAGCGGCAGGCGGTGCTGCAGCATTGCGTCGACCGCTTCACCGAGCGCAGGGACGAGCTGGCCTATGCGCTCTGCGTCGAGGCCGGCAAGCCGATCAACGACAGCCGCGGCGAGGTCGGACGCCTGATCGACACCTTCCGCATTGCCGCCGAGGAATCGGTGCGGATGACCGGCGAGGTCCAGCCGCTCGACATATCGCCCCGCGCGCGCGGCTATCAGGGCATGTGGAAGCGCGTGCCGATCGGCGCCTGCTCGTTCATCTCGCCATTCAACTTCCCGCTCAATCTCGCCGCGCACAAGATCGCGCCCGCGATCGCGGTCGGCTGCCCGTTCGTTATGAAGCCGGCCAGCCGCACGCCGCTCGGCGCGATCCTGATGGGCGAGGTGCTCGCCGAAACCGATCTGCCGAAGGGCGCCTTCTCGATCCTGCCGGCGAGCCGCGACGGCGCCGACCTGTTCACCACCGACGAGCGGCTGAAGCTGCTCTCCTTCACCGGCTCGCCCGAGGTGGGCTGGGACCTGAAGGCACGCGCCGGCAAGAAGAAGGTGGTGCTGGAGCTCGGCGGCAACGCAGCGGTGATCATCGACGAGGATGCCGATCTCGACGATGCCGTCGCGCGCGTGGTGTTCGGCGCCTTCTACCAGTCCGGCCAGTCGTGCATCGGCGTGCAGCGGATCTTCGTTCACGATCGCGTCTACGATGCGTTCCGGGACAAGCTCGTCGCGAAGACGAAGACGCTGATCGCCGGCGATCCGCACGACGAGAAGACCTTCGTCGGCCCGATGATCGACGTGAAGGAGGCGACCCGACTCGACGGCTGGATTCAGGAAGCGACCGGCGCGGGCGCGACGCTGTTGTGCGGCGGCCGGCGCGACGGCGCGATGCTGGAGGCGACGCTGCTCGAAGGCGTCGGCGACGACGCCAGGCTCAACGTCGAGGAGGCATTCGGGCCAGTCGCGTTCCTCGCCCGCTTCTCGGATTTCAACGAGGCGCTGGCGATGGTGAACGACAGCAAGTTCGGGCTCCAAGCCGGCATCTTCACTCGCGACATCTTCAAGGTGCTGGATGCGTGGGACCGGCTCGAGGTCGGCGGCGTGGTCGTCAACGACGTGCCGAGCTATCGCGTCGACAACATGCCGTATGGCGGCGTGAAGGATTCCGGGCTCGGTCGCGAGGGCATCCGCTTCGCGATGGAAGATATGACCGAGATCCGCAATCTGGTGATTCGGCGACGGCCCGGCGTGACGCCGCCGCAGCCGGAATGATTCTGCGCCGGGGTTCGGAATCGAATTGCCTCGCTAGCCAAGAGCGAACATAAAAGCCGGCATAAAAGCGGGGTCGCGATTTTTGGGGCAAGAGTAGCGATCCGGTCTTCCCGGCCGGTAAGGGAGCACCATGTCAGGGGGAAGGTTGGCGAACAGGACGCCCTGGGCGGTCGGCGCATGCCTGTTCGCCGCGCTCATGCTGGTCGCGGCCGCACTCGTGCTGTTCGGGGCAAGCGCGATCACCGGAGCGCCGGCGGCGGCGGCCGCCTCGGCGGAAAGCGGCGTCCACGTCGGAGTCGCCTCCTGCGCCGGCTCCACCTGCCACGGCCGCCAGGAAGCCACCGGCAAGGTCGTCCGCCAGGACGAGCTGATGCGCTGGCAGGACGATTCCAGCGCCGCCGGCGCCCACAGCCGCAGCTTCCGCACGCTCCAGAACGCACGCAGCCAGGCGATCGCCAACCGGCTCGGCCTCGGCTCGGCAAGCTCGGCGCCGATGTGCCTGGGTTGCCACGCCGATCCGGCACCCGGCCACGGCGCCAAGTTCCAGCTCACCGACGGCGTGGGCTGCGAAGCCTGCCATGGCGGCGCGCAGAGCTGGCTCGCATCGCATTATGCAGTGAACGCGAACCATGCGGGCAACGTCGCCGCCGGCATGGTCCCGCTCGAAAACCCGCGCGCGCGGGCGAACAACTGCCTCGATTGCCATTTCGGCAGCGACCGTTCCGGCCAGTTCGTCAACCATCGCATGATGGCCGCGGGCCACCCCCGCATCTCGTTCGAGCTCGACCTGTTCTCGACGCTTCAGCAGCATTGGAACGAGGATGCCGACTACGCCCAGCGCAAGGGCCGGGCGAGCAACGTCAAGATGTGGGCGGTGGGCCAGGCGGAGGCGCTGAACCGCGCCCTTTCGCTCTACCAGGCGCCGTCGCTCGGCCAGGAGGGCGTGTTCCCGGAATTCAGCTTCTTCGATTGCCATACCTGCCATCGCCGCATTTCCGACGATCCTGCCGCACGCCCCGGCGCGATCGCCAATCCGGGCCGGCCGATCCCGAACGGAATGCCCGCCTTCAACGACGAGAACATGATCATGCTGTCGGCGGCGGTGCGTGCGTCGGCACCGGCGATGGCCGAGCGCTTCGATGCCGACAGCCGCGCCTTCCACGCCGCGCTCGCCAGGGACAGGGCGTCGGCGGTTCGCGCCGCGGGCAAGCTGCGCGGCACCGCCGAGGATCTCGCCGCCAGCTTCGCCGCCGCCGCGTTCAGCCGCGCGGAGACCTTCGCGATCGTCGATGCGGTGACCAGCGGCGCCACCGCGGCGCGCTACACCGATTATGAGGGCAGCGTGCAGGCGGTGATGGCGACCGACACGCTGCTCAGCGCGCTGGTCAATGCCGGCCAGGTCGGAGCGGGTTCGGCGGCCGCGATCCGCGGCGACATCAACCGCGCCTACCAGGCGGTGCGCGATCCGAACGACTACCGGCCGCTCGAATTCCGCACCGCACTCGCCAGCGCCGCCGGCGCGATCCGGGCGCTCAGATGAGCCTGCGCCGCCGCGTTGCGGCCTTCCTGTCGATCGCCTCGCTGCTGCTCGCCTCGTGCGGGGGCGGCGGCGGAGGAAGCTCGACCGGATCGGGCGGATCGTCTTCCGGCGGATCGACCGGCACCGTCACTCCGACCAGCGTCTACACGCCGCCGGCACAGGAGGCGCTGACCTCCGTCGAGGTCGGCACGATCCTCGCCCAGGCGGCCACCGAGGCGAAGGCGCGCAACCGCCCGTCGGTGATCGCCGTCGTCGATCGGATCGGCAACGTGCTCGGCGTCTTCACGATGACCGGCGCACCCGCGCGCGCGCAGGCCGAGCCAGGGCCCGGCGGCAATTTCGACGTGCAGGCCGTGGACTTCCCGGCGTCCCTGGGCGCCATCGCCAAGGCGATCACGTCGGCCTATCTCTCCTCCGGCGGCAACGCCTTCACCACCCGCACCGCCAGCGAGATCGTGCAGGAGCATTTCCCGCCGGCGCCGAGCGCCCTGGGGCTGGAGAGCGGGCCGCTGTTCGGCGTCCAGTTCAGCTCGCTGCCCTGTTCCGATCTGAGCACCCGCTACACCACCGACCAGACCTCGCCGAGCGCCTTCCTGGGCCCTAAGCGCTCGCCGCTCGGCCTGTCGGCGGACGCCGGATCGGTGCCGCTCTACAAGAACGGCGTCATCGTCGGCGGTATCGGCGTGATGGGCGACGGCGTCTATTCGGACGACAAGAACATCCTCGACACCGACGACGACGACGAGGAATATGTGGCGCTCGCCGGGTCGACCGGCTTCGAGGCGCCCGAGGCGATCCGCGCCAACCATATCGCGATCGACGGCACCCAGCTTCGCTTCCTCGATGCCAGCCGCGACAGGCTGAAGAGCAATCCGGCCGGCGCCACCTTCGCCGCGGTGAGCGGCGTGCTCGGCACGCTGACCCCGGTGCGCGGCTATTATGCGGAGAACACCGCGCCGTCGCTCCTCTCCGGAACTGCCTACGGCTCGGTGGAGTCGGGCATCCGCAAGGCATCATCGGCCGAGTTCAACAACCCGGATGCGTTCATCCTCGTCGACGGCAACAATGCGCCGCGCTACCCGCCGCGGGCCGGCACCGACGGCGCGGATATTGCCGAGCCGCTCACCGCCGCGGAGGTCCGCGCCGTGCTCGAGGAAGCGTTCCTCGTGATGAGCAAGGCGCGCGGCCAGATCCGCCAGCCGCTCGACAGCAGGGCGCAGGTCTCGATATCGGTGGTCGACACGCGGGGTGCGGTGCTCGGGCTGGTGCGGGGGCCGGACGCTCCGATGTTCGGCACCGACGTGTCGCTCCAGAAGGCGCGCACCGCAGCCTTCTTCTCCGGTCCCTACGCCGCCGCCGAACTCAGCGCCAATCCGATCGCGGACGTGCGCAACCGCGTCCAGCAGGTGCGCGATTTCCTCGGCGACCAGTCGGCCCTGACCGGCAAGGTCGCCTTTTCGGATCGCGCCGGCGGCAATCTCTCCCGCCCCTTTTTCCCCGACGGCGAGGTCGGCCGGCCGAACGGCCCGCTGTCGCGCCCGATCGGCGAGTGGAGCCCGTTCGCGACGGGCCTTCAGTCGGCGCTGATCGTCACCAACATCGCCGAGCATATCTTCTTCGTGCAGGGCAGCGGCGCGGGTGGCGGCGGCACCGAATCGCAGGATACCGCGCGCGGCTGCACGCAAATGGGCGTCGGCTCGGCGACGGGCGTCAACCGGCTGCAGAACGGCATCCAGATCTTCCCCGGCAGCGTGCCGATCTACCGCGGATCCGTGCTGGTGGGCGCGATCGGGATCTCCGGCGACGGCATCGACCAGGACGACATGATCTCGTTCCTGGGCCTCGCCAATGCCGGCAAGCGCCTCGGCACGATCGGTCATGCCGACCCGGCGATCCGGGCCGACCGCGTCGTCGTGACGCTCGCCGACGGCAAGCAGGTGCGGCTGCGCTACGTCAACTGCCCGGTCTCGCCGTTCGTCGGTTCGACCGAGCAAGACGTGTGCAACGGGCTTTAGCCTGCGGATGCTGATCACCGCGCCTCTCCTCCAGCTCGCGGCGATGGTCGCCGGCAGCCAGGCTGCGGCCGAGCCGGTCGACGCAGCGCCGGCCCAGCGGCCCGAACCGGTGCAGCTCGCCAGCGCCGCGGCGCCGGATCGGCCGCAACCGAACGCGGACGAGACGGCGCCCGAACCTTCCGCGCCCGCCCAGCCCGATAGGGCCCCTGCGGCAACTGATCTCGGCGCGTCCGGAGAGGCGGGGACGGCGGCCGAGCCGGGACCCGCGATCGACGCCGATCAGGCGCTGCTGCCCGGCCGCCGCCGCCCCGGCGCGCCGCAGGTGCAGTTGCCCGACCGGGTAACGCAGGAGAATGTCGGCGGCCTGCGCGCGCCGCCGCCGGAGGCCTTCCCGACCGATCAGATCCCGGTGCCGGATCGCTGGCGGATCATCCAGACGCTCTGCCCGCAGAAGGCCGCTTTCGGTAACCTCGCCGCGGTATGCGGATCGATCTTCGATCCCTATCACCAGAATTTCCTCAAGGGCGACCGGCCGATCGACACCAAGCACTTTCCGATCCCGCTGCCGATTACCGGCGACGACTGGTTCCTGAACGTCAGCGCGATTTCGGACACGGTGATCGAGCCGCGCTCCTTCCCCACCCCGGTCGGCGTGCCGACGACCGACCGGCCGGGCAGCCTCGACACGTTCGGCCGCGCCCACAGCTTCGTCGCCGCCGAGAGCGTCATCGCCAGCGTCTCGCTCATCAAGGGATCGACCGCCTACAAGCCGCCCGATGTCGAATATCGCGTTACCCTCGCCTTCCAGCAGAACTACGCCAGGGCGAGCGAGCGGCGGGTCCTGTTCGTCGAATCGTCGCGCAAGCCGGTGCGCTACGACTATCATCTCGCGTTGCAGGAAGCGTTCATCGACAAGCACATCCGCAACACTTCGGATCGCTACGATTTCGATTCGGTGCGGATCGGTATCCAGCCGTTCCAGGCCGACTTCCGCGGCTTCCTGTTCAACGACAGCCAGCTCGGCATCCGGGTCTTCGGCAACCGCGACGACAACCGCTTCCAGTATAATCTCGCCGGCTTCTGGCGGCTGGAAAAGGATGTCAACAGCGGGTTCAACATCGTCACCCAGCGGCCGCGAGACGATGTTGTCCTGTTCGCCAACGTATATCGCCAGGATTTCCCCTTTCCCGGGCTGACCACGGAAGTCTCGGCGACGCTCAACTTCAACCGCGAAAAGGACAATCCGCGCGTCGACGCGAACGGCTTCCCGTCGCGACCCGCGCTTCTCGGCACGCTGCGCGGCCGGAACTACGACGTCGGCTATCTCGGGCTCAGCACCGACGGGCGGATCGGCCGCATCAACCTCACCACCGTCGCCTATCTCGCGCTCGGCACCGACCGGTACAATTTCTTCAACGACGAGAAATCGAAGATCCGCGCCTATTTCGGCGCCGCCGAGGCGAGCTACGACGTGAGCTGGATCCGCTTCCGCCTCTCCGCCCTGTATGCCAGCGGCGACCGGAAGGCCTATGACAAGACCGAGGGCGGCTTTGACGCGATCTTCGAGAACCCGATCTTCGCCGGCGCCGACACGAGCTATTATATCCGCCAGTCGATCCCGTTCGCCGGCGGCGGCCGCGCCGTCGCGCTGAGCCAGCGCAACGGAATCCTCAACGACCTGCGCACCTCCAAGGAGGAAGGCCAGTCGAACTTCAACAATCCCGGCACGATGTTGCTAGGCGTGGGCGCGGATTTCGACTTCACGCCCGATTTCCGCCTGTCCGGCAACGTCAATCACCTGTGGTTCGCGAACACCGCCACGTTGCAGGCACTGCGGGTCGAAGGCAGCATCCCGCGCGACATCGGCTGGGACCTGTCGACGGCGGCGATCTACCGGCCGCGCTTCAACCAGAACATCGTCTTCCGCCTATCCGGCGCGGTGCTCGATCCGGGCGAGGGGATGCGCGACCTGTTCGGCAACAGCGACAATGAGAAGCGCTATTACTCAGTGCTCTTCAACACGATCCTGACATTCTGAGGCCGGTCATGGGGGCGGACATACTGAGGCGGATCTGGCAGGCGACAGCGCTGGCGCTGATTGCCGCCTGCTGTCTGGTCACCTCGGCCGGCGTCGCCTCGGAAACCGAAAAGCCGGTCAGGCGAATGTGGGTGATGGCGCCCCCCGCCCCCGCCAGCCAGGGATGGAACGAGGTCGAGCAGAAGAATTCCGGCTGCATAACCTGCCACAGCAAGTCGGACGCGGGGACGATGCACAAGGGCGACACGGTCGTGCTCGGCTGCGTCGACTGCCACGGCGGCAATCCGCAAGCGCGCAACGACCGGGCGCTGAAGGACGGCGACCCGGCCTACCGCAGGATCCTGGAGCAGGCGCACGTCCTGCCGCGCTTCCCAAAATCATGGAACTGGCCGAGCTCGGCCAACCCGCAGCGCAGCTACACGCTGCTGAACCAGGAGGCGCCCGAATATATCCGCTTCGTCAACCCGTCCGACTATCGGGTGGTGCGGGAAAGCTGCGGCGCCTGCCACATGGACATCATCACCGCGGCGGAGCGCTCGCTGATGTCGACGGGCGCGATGCTCTGGGGCGGGGCCGCCTACAATAACGGCATCGTGCCCTACAAGAACTACATGTTCGGCGAGGCCTATACGAGCAAGGGCGAGCCGGCGAAGATCGTCTCGCCCGGCGACCCGCCCGGCACCGTGACCGACGCGCAGAAGGCGCGCGGCGCGCTCGCCGCCATGTATCCGCTGCCGACCTGGCACGTCATCCCGCCGGGCGACATCTTCCGCGTGTTCGAGCGCGGCGGCCGCAACATCTCGAGCCAGTTCGCCGAAATCGGCCTGCCCAATCCGTCGGGCAACATCCAGCGGCTCGAGGAGCCGGGCCGGCCCGACCTCAAGCAGTCGAACCGCGGGCCCGGCACCGGGCTCCGCGTCGCCATTCCGGTGCTCAACATCCACAAGACCCGGCTCAACGATCCGTTCATGTGGTTCATGGGCACCAACGACCAGCCCGGCGATTATCGCCAGTCGGGCTGCGCCGGCTGCCACGTCGTCTATGCCAACGATCGCGAGCCGCGGCACAGCCTGACCTGGGCGAAGTTCGGCCGCGACGGCCAGTCGGCGACGGTCGACCCGACGATCGCCGGCAAGATGCAGGACGGCGACGTCCGCTCCGCCCCGGTCGGCCATGGCGAAAAGGATTTCGGCGGCGTCCCCCACCCGGTCGGCGCGGTCAAGGAGCAGGGCCACCCGGTCGAGCACGCCTTCACCCGCGCCATCCCGACCGCGCAGTGCATGAACTGCCACATGCACCAGCCGAACGTCTTCCTGAACTCCTATCTCGGCTACACGATGTGGGATTATGAGTCCGACGCGCCGTTGATGTGGCCAGAGAAGCAGAAATATCCGACCGCCGCGCACGTCCGCGAGACCAACGAGCGCAATCCCGAGGCGGCCGCCGCGCGCGGCAAGTGGGACGACGTCGACTTCCTCCGCAAGGTCTATGACGACGTCAACCCGAAGGCGAAGGACACCCAGTTCGCCGACTATCACGGCCACGGCTGGAACTTCCGCGCCGTCTACAAGCGCGATCGCGACGGCAACCTGCTCGACGGCGACGGCAGGATCGTCTCGCCCGACGATCCCGAGAAGTTCGCGAAGAAGGACTCGCCGGAGTTCGTCCAGCCCGGCGTGCAGAAGGGCAAGGCGGTCCATCTCATGGACATCCACGCCGAGAAAGGCCTGCAATGCGCCGACTGCCACTTCGCGCAGGACAGCCATGGCAACGGGCTGGTCTATGGCGAAGTGGCCAACGCGGTCGAGATCGGCTGCAAGGACTGCCACGGCACCGCCGACGCCTATCCGACGCTGATCACCTCGGGTGCGGCGGCGGGGCCCAAGGGCAACAACCTCGCGCTGCTGCGCAACTCGGACGGCCAGCGCCGCTTCGAGTGGCAGACCGACGCGAGCGGCCGTCGCGTGCTGATGCAGCGCTCGATCGTCGATCCCAAGCTCGAATGGCGCGTCCACCTGACCAAGGATTCGGTCGATCGTGCCAGCCCCGACTTCAACGAGAAGTCCGCGCGCGCCAAGCTGATGGCGAAGTCGGGCGCCGAGGACGGCAGGTTCGCCTGGGGGCCCGGCATCGCTCCCGGCGACCGCGCCCACAAGGATGGCGAGATGGCCTGCTTCACCTGCCATCTGTCCTGGAACACCTCGTGCGCCGGCTGCCACCTGCCGATCGAGGCGAACTGGAAGACCAGCAGCCACAAATATGACGGCATCGAGACGCGCAACTTCGCGACCTACAACCCGCAGGCGGCGCGCGACGACATGTTTCAGCTCGGCCGCCACATGACGACCAAGGGCAGCGAGATCGCGCCGGTGCGGTCGTCCTCGGCGCTGATCCTGTCGTCGACCAACATCAACCGCGAACGGATCTACGTGCAGCAGCCGCCGATCTCGTCGGCCGGCTTCTCGTCGCAGGCGTTCAACCCCGGCTTCCCGCACACCGTGCGCACCGCCGAGACCAAGACGTGCAGCGACTGCCATCTGTCGGCGGCGAACGACAACAATGCAATCATGTCGCAGCTGCTGTTGCTCGGCACCAACTTCGTCAACTTCGTCGGCCTCAACGCCTGGACCGGGCTGGAGCATGGGCTGGAGGCGATCCGCGTCACCGAATGGAGCGAGCCGCAGGCGGTGTTCGGTTCCTACCTGCAGAAATACGCCTATCCCGACTATTACAAGCTGCACGTCGAGAAGAACGGCCGCGAGCTGATCGACTGGCGCCGCGGACAGCCGTTCAGCAAGGGCCTGTCGGGCGAGATCGATCCCGAGGAGGAGATCGTCAACAACAGCCACGGCACCGAAGACGCGCTGCGCTGCCTGCAACTGCGCGGCGAATATATGTACGTGGCCGAGGGCACGGGCGGCTTCCGCGTCTATGACGTGGCCTCGATCGGCAACAAGGGCTTCTCGCAGCGGATCCTCACCGCGCCCTTCTCGGGCCTCGGCCAGGACACGCATGTCGCCACCACCAACGCCACCTGCATGGCGCTGCCGACGAACCAGCCGATCAGCCCCATCCGCAACGCGCACATCCGCGACGCCTTCCCGGAGAACCAGGAACAGGCGATGCACCCGATCTATCATTATGCGGTGGTGACGGACGCGGTGGAGGGCCTGATCCTCGTCAACGTCGATACGATGGCCGACGGCGAGGCCCGCAACAACTTCCTTAAGCGTGCGCTGACCTGGAACGAGGGCGGCGTGCTCAAGGGCGCGCGGCACGTCACGCTCGCCGGCCATATCGCCTATATTGCGGCGGACGCCGGCCTGGTGACGATCGACCTCGACGATCCGCTGAAGCCGAAGGTCACGTCGGTGGTGCCGCTGCGCGACGCGCGCGCCTCGGCGATCCAGTTCCGCTATCTGTGGGTGACCACTGCCGACGGCCTCCAGCTGCT
>CAXTTP010000074.1:0-10890 GCA_964247195.1 uncultured Sphingomonadaceae bacterium | reverse complement strand
CGCGTCACCGCCCAGCTCAGCAGCACGCCGTCGAGCTCGAGGCGGAAGTCGTAGTGGAGCCGGGTCGCGTCGTGCTTCTGGACCAGGAACCCGTTGCCCGTCGTCGGCTTGGTCGCGCCGGATGGCTCAGCGGTCTTCGCGAAGTCGCGCTTCGCGCGGTAGGTGGCGAGGGTGTCGGCCGCCGGCGGTTTCGTCGTGGAGGTTCGGGCCATGAGGGTCTCGCGCTATCGGGCCTGATCGGCTGGTGAGTGGTTCATCGATCGAGCGTCGCGAGCTCGGCGGGGCGTAGTTCGTAGACGAGCTGGTCCATCGTGCACTGCCCGGGCGCCTTGTCAGGGCGCCAGCGCAGAAGGCGCGTGCCATGTCGGAAGCGTGCCCCCGTCACCTGGTCGTACAGGACCTCGACGACGAGCTCGCTGCGCAGCGGCTCCCACGCGCTCTCCTCGCCGTTGTTCCAGCGGCTGGGGCCACCAGGCGCCTTGCCGGTGAAGCCAGGGGCTTCGATCAGCGGCTCAAGCCTGGCGGCGAGCGACGCGCGATCGGGCGCCGCGATCCCTGAGGTGAACCCGACATGGTTCAGCCGGCTGGCCTCATCGTACAGCCCGAGCAGGAGGGAGGCGACACCGTCAGCGGCCTTAGTGCGTCGGAACCCACCGACGACGCAGTCCGCCGTCCGGTGCTGCTTGACCTTGAGCATCGCTCGCTTGCCAGGACGATAAGGCTCGGTGAGGCGCTTGGCGACGACACCGTCCAACGCGCCACCGCTCTGCGCCAGCCAGGCCCGTGCGGCGGCAAGATCGCCGCGGGGGGAGAGCAGCAGCGAGGGACCACCGTGACGGGCGTGGAACGCCTCAAGCGCGGCGCGCCGTTCGGCCAGCGGTCGACCAAGCAGATCGTCGCTGCCATCGCCCAGGCAATCGAACAGCATCAGCTGCGCCGGCGTTTCGCGCGACAGCTTGGTGATCCGGCTCTCCGCGGGGTGCAGCCGCGCCTGCAGCGCATCGAACGACAGGACGTCGCCGACCGGCAGGATCAGCTCGCCGTCGAGGACGAAACGCTCCTGGTCGAGCCTCGCGACGAGTTCAACAATCTCCGGGAAGTAGCGGGCGAGCGACTTGCCGGACTTCGACAGGATCTCGACGGCATCGCCGTCGCGGAACACCAGCGCCCGAAAGCCGTCCCATTTGGGCTCGAACTGCCAGCCGGGTTCGTCCGGCAGAGCGGTGACGAGCTTCGCCTCCATCGGTGCGAGGGCCCGTTCGATCATGATGCGGCAGGTGCCAAGGGCGACGTCTCCACAGAATCGGCGTTCGTGGCCGCATCGTGCCGGAGAGATCGGCCCGTCGCGGCGTTGCTGCCTTCATGCCCTCAAGCGTGATCCAGAGCTTCGTCTACGACAAGGAGGAACGTCGTCTCGTGGTGCGCTTCGTCAGCGGCAAGGTCTATACCTATGACGACGTCCCCGCTGAGATGGTGGACGGATTCAAGGCCGCCGCGTCGAAGGGCAGCTACTTCAACAAGGTGATCCGGGATCGATTTCCCTTCGCCCGCGCGCGGTCCGGGGGCAGGTAGGGCGGAGAGCGACCCCGGAGTCGCCTCCTGGTTGTACGAGGAACAGCAGTATGGCAGCACGTCCCTACTGGCGCGGTCAGATCCGGCTCGCGCTCGTCTCGATCCCTGTCGAGATCTTCTCCGCGACAAAGAGCGGCGCGGCAGTGGCGTTCCACCAGATCTACGAGCCGACCGGCCAGCGCATCAAGTACGAGAAGACGGTGCCAGGGATCGGCCCGGTCGATGTCGACAAGATCATCAAGGGCTTCGAATACGAGAAAGGCGAATATGTCCTGCTCGACGACAAGGAGATCGAGGGCGTCAAGCTGGAGAGCAAGAAGACGCTCGAGCTGACCCAGTTCGTCGACAGCCACGAGATCGACCCGATCTACTTCGACAAGCCCTACTACGTCGTGCCCGCGGATGACCTCGCCGAGGAGGCGTTCGTCGTGCTGCGCGAGGCGCTGAAGCGCAGCCATAAGATTGGTCTCGGCCAACTCGCGATGCGTGGGCGCGAATATGTCGTGAGCATCAAGGGTTGCGGCCGAGGAATAGTGATGGAGACGCTGCGCTACGCTGACGAGGTCCACAAGGCGGCGAGCTACTTCCGTGATATCGGCGACACCAAGCCTGACGAGGATCTCCTCGACCTTGCTCAGACGCTGATCGACAAGAAGACCGGCAAGTTCGACGCGGATGAGTTCCACGACCGCTACGTCGACGCGCTGAAGGAGCTCATCGAACGCAAGCGGAAGGGCAAGACGATCACGATCGAGGACGACAAGGCCGCTGATCCGCGCGGCAGCAACGTCGTTGATCTGATGGCCGCGCTCAAGAAGTCGTTGGGATCCTCAACCGAAGCGGCGCCGAAGGCGGCCAGCAAGGAGGAAACGCCCAAAAAGACGCCGGCCACGAGCAAGACTGCCAAGGCGAAGGCCGCCGCACCCGCCGCTTCCGCGAAGGCGCCGGCGCGCAAGCGTGCCTGACGGTGAGGACGATGCGCTCCGCGAGGCGGCGGCGCACCGTGGCCTGAAACTGGTCAAGTCGCGCAAGCGTAAGGCTGGGGTGGGAGACTACGGACGGTTCGGATTGACGGACGCCAGCGGCAAGGAGCTGTTCGGGTTCGGGCCCGACGGTCTCACCGCGACCCCGGCGGACATCCGCGACCATCTTCGCAAGTCGGAGGTCTCGACCTGGTCGCAGTCCGCCGCGGTGACGCCGGATCGCCCCAAGCCGAGCAAGGCTGCACCCGCCGTGGTGGCCGCCAACGATACCGATGCCGTTGAGGACATACCCGCGACAGCGGCGGACAGCGGCGATCGGGGCAAGCGGACGCGCCAGGTGGCGAAAGCGGGGAGCCGGCGGAAGCCAGCTTCCGGTGGACGCAGGGTAGTTGTCGGCAATCCGCTATCGGCGGAAGCGGCGCACTCGGGGGCCCAACCCGCTCCGAAACCCGAGCCCGAGCCCGATCCTGAGCCCGAGCCTGCGCCGGTCCTCGTCATACGCAGTGCCGCCAAGACCGATCTGGCCGCGATCAAGACCTTGGTAGGCGTGCAGGTCTCAGCCGCGGAGCTCGGATCGCGCTTCAATGAGCTCAAGCGTGCTGGCGGCGGCGTTATCGTTGCCGATCGTGGCGCGGTAATCGGATGCATCGCTTGGCAGGCCGTGCTGGGACTGCAAGCGGGTCCGATCGGCCGCCTCACGTTGCTGATTGTGGCCGAGGAGGCACAGCGGACAGGCATCGGCCGCGCGCTCGTCGACGCCGCCCGCTCGGCGATGATCGACCAAGGCTGCGAAATGATCGAGGCGATGAGCGACATCGAGGTTCGCAACGTCAACGGCTTCTACCGCGCGCTTGGCTTTGCGCAGAAGAGCTACCGCTTCGTCAGCGATGCCGGGCTAAAAGGCTGAGTACTTCCCGACCCAGTCATCCCTGCGCGTGATCATCCCTGCACGCTGTCGGACCCGGGGTCCAAAGGGGAGGATTCGCGGCTTCAGAGAACATGGCCCGCCGGCCGCCGCTTCAACGAGCGACGTCCGGCGAGCGTTTAGCCGATGATCAGGCGGCTTGGCGGTTCTTCTCGTTGGGCGCGTCGATCTGGTCGTTCGCGGGCGTGCTGCCGCCGATCTCGATCTTGCGCGGCTTCGCCGCCTCCGGAACGACGCGCTTCAGTTCGATGCTGAGCAGCCCGTGCTCGAACCGAGCATTGCCGGCCTCGATGAAGTCGGCGAGCTGGAATCGCCGCTCGAACGCACGGGTCGCGATGCCGCGATGCAGATACTCGCCATGCTTCTCGTCCTCGGCGCGCCTGCCGGTAACGGTAAGCTGGTTCTGCTGCGCGACGATCTCGATCTCGTCCGGGCTGAAGCCGGCGACCGCAAGCGTGATGCGGTAGCTGTCCTCGCCGTCGCGCACGATGTCGAAGGGCGGATAGCCGTCGGCGGTGTCGGTGCGCAGCCCGGTTTCGAGCAGATCGAACAGCCGGTCGAAGCCGACGGTGGAACGCCGATAGGGCGCGAAATCGAAGTTGGTCCTCATATCCAAATCCTCCTCATGAGCAATCTGAGCACGAGGAGCACCGGGAGAGAGCCGGTGCCCTCAACTGTCCCCGGACCGATCAACGCGTCCGGCAACGGTCAGGTAATTTCGCTCCAGGGAGCGTCAAGACTGCGACGTGCATATTTTTGCAGAGCGGTGGAATCGTCGGACACTTCCCCTAGCGAACTGGCGCGATCGGAACGTGCACGCGCGCCAAGCTGCTTAAAGCCATCCGGCTCGGGCGCAACATAGGGGCGATCGTCGGCCTGCATTCGCCAGACATGCAAAGGGCCGCCCCTTGTAGGACGGCCCTTCCATTGTCAGCCGATCGCGGTGGATCGTCAGGCGCGGATATCCCCCGCAGCGGGGGTCGCGTCCATCAGGCTTGCCGCGAGCGGCGTGAGACAATGAGACATTCGACCACCTCCTTTCCGTTGTTGAACAGTGATCCGAATATGTGGGCATGTCTCTGGAATACAAGGACAGTCCGGCACGAACCGCACCTATGGCTTACCGCAGCAGCCAGGCCGGCGCCACGGGAGGGTGTGGCAGTTCTAAGAAAGGCGCGGCGCTCCACGAATGATCGGAACCTCCGCGGTGGCGGACCTTTGAGGCCACGATTGCTGACGCGGCCGCAGTGGCCGGACACTTCCCCCAGGACCAAGGCCTCCCATGCCAATCCGCGCCGTGCTCTTCGACCTCGATGGAACCCTCGTCGACAGCAACGACATGCACGTGCTCGCATGGGAGGAGGCATTCGCCGCGGTGGGAGCGAGCTTCGATCGCCAGGCGATCCACGACCAGATCGGCAAGGGAACCGACATGCTGGTGCCGTCGCTCCTTCCGGAGGCTGATGAAGCGGCGCAGGAGAAGCTCGGCAAGGCGCATGGCGACGTGTTCAAGGCGCGGTTCCTCGACACGGTGAAGCCGTTCCCGGGCGCTCACGACCTGTTGGCCCGCGCGCACGCGACCGGACAGAGGGTGGTGCTCGCCTCCTCCGCATCGAAGTCGGAGCTCGACCATTATCTCAAACTGCTGGAGGCGCGGAATCTGGTCCACGCCGCGACCAGCGCCGACGATGTCGAGAAGACCAAGCCGGCGCCCGACATCTTCGCGACCGCGCTGAAGAAGCTTGCCCCGCTGTCGCCGCAAGAGGTGATCGTGGTCGGCGACACGCCCTATGACATCGAAGCGGCGGCGAAATGCGGGATCGGCACCATTGCGCTGCGATCGGGCAAGTTTTCCGATGAATCGCTGCGCGCCGCCGGCGCGATCGCGCTATATGACGATGCCGCGGCCCTGCTCGCCGACTTTCCCAACTCCCCACTCGCGAACTGATGGCGATGCCCGGCGAGTCAGGCGTCGACGAAGCGCCCGAACCCGAGATCGTGCTGGGATCGCGCGAGCAGCTCCTCCACCTTCTGGCCGAAGCGGCGGAGATCGAGCACACCTTGATGTGCAGCTATCTCTATGCGGTGTTCAGTCTCAAGCGCGCGGGCCAGGAGGGCGTCGGCGCTGCGCAAGGCGAGGCGCTGGAGCGGTGGCGCAAGACGATCCTGAACGTGGCGGTGGAGGAGATGGGGCACCTCGTCCTGGTCGCCAACCTCACCGTGGCGGTTGGCGGCCGGCCGCATTTCGGGCGGCCAAATTTCCCGGTCGCGCCGGGCTATTTCCCGTCCGGCGTCGCGGTCCGCCTGACCGGGTTCGACGCCGATACGCTGGAGCATTTCATCTTCCTGGAACGGCCGACCGGCGTGGCGGGGCAGGACAGCGACGCGTTCGAGCAAGAGGATTACCGGCGCGAGCAGGCGCGTCCGGGCCTCATGCCGAGCGCCCAAGATTATGCGACGATCGGCCACCTCTATGAGGCCATTCGCACCAACCTCGTCGCGCTCGATCGGCAGATCGGCAGCGACGCGCTGTTCCTGGGCAGCGCCGCGGACCAGCTCGGCCGCGACGCGATCGATCTCGAAGGGGTGGAGCCGATCACCGATCTGGCGGGCGCGACCGCAGCGATCGACATCATCGTCGAGCAAGGCGAGGGATCGCCCGCCGACCGCGACGAGTCGCACTATCGCAGTTTTCTTGCGATCCGCGAGGAACTCGACGAGATGACCCGCAGCGATCCCGACTTCGTGCCGGCCTGGCCGGTCGCCGACAGCCCGGTGCTGCGTCAGCCGCCCGAACCGGAAGGCAAGGTCTTCATCGATAATCCAAAGGCCGCCGCACTTCTGGACTTCGCCTGCGCGACCTATGGCCTGTTGCTGCGCTGCCTCGTCCAGTGCTTCGGTCGTCCTCCGGTCGGGGGGACAGCCGGTCAGAAGGCGCTCGTCTCGGCCGCGATCGACCTGATGCATGTCCTGGGCGAGGCGGCGACCGCTCTTGCCCGCCTCCCCGCGTCTGCCGGCGCCAAGGGGATCAACGCCGGAATGACCTTCACCATGCTCCGCGGGGTCGAGCCGTTACCTGCCGGGAAGGTGGAAGGGCATGTCCTTCACGAGCGCGCGCTGGCGCTAGCGGAGGCCGGCGGCAGGCAGAGCGGCACGGTGCGCGAGGCGCTCGGCCGGGCGGTGGCCAGCCTGTCCAGCCTGGCTCGGTGAGCCGGGCGGGCGTGCCGGCCGCCCCGTTAAGCGACCGCTGCGAGCGATGCGCGGCGGTGCCCGACGCGCTGTTCCGCGATCCGCCGCGCGATCCGGACTATCCGGCGGACAGCCTGCCGCACGCCATTCCAAGCCACGGCGTCAACCTCAATGCGGTCCTGTTCACCGCGGCTGGTCCCGGGCCTCATCCGACGGTGCTGCTGCTCCACGGCCTGCCGGGCAACGAGCAGAACATCGACCTTGCCCAATCGGGGCGGCGGGGGGGGGGGGTGGAACGTCCTCACGCTCCATTATCGGGCATCATGGGGCACCCCGGGGGCCTTCTCCTTCACCCACTGTCTCGAGGATGCCGCCGCGGCGATCGAGTGGCTGCGAACCGAGGGTGCCGATCGCGTGCCGCGCATCGATCGCGGCAGGATCCTGGTCATCGGGGCACAGCATGGGGGGCTTCGTCGCCGCTCGCATCGTGGCTGCTGACCAAGGCCTGCTGGGAGCGGGCCTGATCTCGGGCGTTGCAGTCGGGCCGGTATTCGGCGCGTCGGAAAAAGACGACGCCATCGCTGCGGTGGACGAGAATGTCGGCGCGAGCGATGGATTGCACATCTTGGCGGGGACCTCAACGGAGATCCTCGCCGATGAAGCCGCCGCCAACGCGCGAGCCTGGAGCCTGGATACCTATGCGGGGGCGCTTGCCGGACGGTCCCTGTTGCTGATCACCTCCGACGACGGGTGCCGCGCAGGGAGCGACGCGCTGGCCCGCACCATCGGACGCTTTCCGTGCGACGGCGTTCGGCTAGCGCATTTCGCGACCGACCATAGCTATTCCGACCATCGCATCGCCCTTCAGATTGAGGTGCTGAATTGGCTGGGAACGGTCCTGACCAAGAAGAAGTCGGCAGCCGGTGCGAGAGCGTAGGCGGGAAGGACGCGTGACGCACGAGCTGCACGACGACCCCAAGGGAGCCTTCGTCCGGCCTGTATTCGGTTGGCTGGCGGCACAGACGCAGGACCGCGACGTCGTCAGAGGAGGTGGAGGAGCGCTCCCCCAAGCAGCAGCGGCACCAGAATGAACAGTCCGATGAGGAACAGGACAAGCAGTAGAAGCCGGCGCAGGCAACCGCCCCCGCTCGGCCGGGCCGGAATCCCGTCGTCAGAGACGGCACGCCCGCTGCGGGTCATACTCGTCCGGGCGGCAGCGGCGAGGAGTTCGATCAGGGGGCTGGTCGCCCTCGCGCCGAACGCGGGCGGCTCGTCGTCAGAAGCGCGCCCGCCCCAAGGGCCGGGTTCGGGCTCAATATCCCCGGACGATGGCCGCGGCTCTCGCGTAACGACAGGCCGAGCGGGTGCGCTGGGGCGAGGCGGCACCGATGCGGAAACGGGGGCAACGTCACCATAACGTGCCCCGCATTGGGGGCATGCCGACGCGTCGAGCCACTGGCCCGGCGCATGGTTTGTGCAGAAGAAGCGTACGTCGGCTTCGTGACAGGCTTCACACTCACCCGCAGTCGCCTGGATGGTCCCGCAGTTCGAACATCTGAGCACGACGCCGCTCACGCCGGGGAGCCCTCACCCGAAGTCGCAACCGGATCGGGGGTTACGACATCCGGGAAAACGGCGTCGACCGCCTCGACAGGAATGTGAAGCCGGTACACTTGCGGCAGCGAGCCGGCGATATATCGCGCAAGCGTCGGCACCCTCGCGTGCGGGCCGAAGGACTCGCGTGGCAGGCGCCGGGAGAGGGCTACGGTCGTAAGGATCGGATGCGCCTTGTAGGCGGGATAGATGGCGTAGCGGTCTTCGACATGATCGTGCCCCCGCACCATGTGCGAGACGGGACGTCCGAGCCGCGCGCTCAAAGCACAAAAGGCGGCGAAATCCTCGTAGCCGAACTGGCTGCCGCGCGTGAAGCGGTTGGGCATCTTGCGGCGGGCGGTAGGATGGGCGCGTGCCCAGGTGAAGTCCGAGAGGCACGCGGGATCATTCCAGTCGCCGGCTTCCTCCAGCCGTGCATGCAGATCCGACAGCGGGAAGCCAGCATGCGCTACGAGCAGGCCGTCGGGCAGGAAGAGAGCACGCGGGGCCTGACCGAAGAACCGAACCGCGAGTTTGCCAGCTCGCTCGATCCATTCGTGCGCCAGGTTGGCGTTCAGAAAATCCGCAAAATCTCCCGGCGATACGCTCGATGCGAAGCGATTGCCGTCGTAGGTCAGCGCCTCGTCATGGTTGCCAACGATCACGCAGATGCCGTCCGGCGCCGCGAGAATGAGTTCGAAGACGCGCAGAAGAAGTTCGAGGCCGAAGCCCTCGTCGTCGAACAGGTCGCCCAGGAAGATGATACGCGGCGGCACCGCGGCCGCAATCGCCTCACGCCGGATCACCGCGAGCGCGGACTCCAGCGCGAGGAGATCGCCGTGCAGATCGCCGATGATCCACAGCAGCGCCTCGTCGATCTCGCTGACGCGGATCGCGCGATCTGACGGATTGGTCCGATCGCGATCGAACAGCAGACCTGGTCCGTCCGCGCGATCGAGCAGCGCCTCGAACGCTTCGACGGTCGTGCGCATCCGTGCCCGGACGGCGGCGGGGGAGACCGCCGCGCGCACCGCAGCCCAGTCGAGCTCGTGCACATCCTCGACCGGGGGTAGCGCGACTGGCTGTGGGGCGTCCGGGGCGGCATCGACGGGGGCTGTCACGGCAGCTTCGGGCGCGCTGCGAACCCGGGCTACAGACGGCACGGCGTCTGACGGCGCCGGTTCGCTTGCCGGAATCTGGACAGCCTCCTCCGGTGTAGCAGGGTCGCTCATCGCGCCGCGCGGACGGTCAGCGGCAGCTTGGCGATGCCCTTGGCTTCGTTGCCGACTGCGATCAGATCGCCCGCTCCAAGGACGCGCGCCGTCGTCAGCGCCCGACCGTTGACGAGCGTCTGGTTCGTCGTCGTGCCGACCGGTCTCAGCGTCCACTGACCCGCCGCGCTGCGCTCTATCACACACTGGTGATCGTCCCAGAATTCAGCATCCGAACCGAATTGCCGCATCAGCGGCTTGCCCAGTTCCGTCCGAACGCCGACGCGCAACGATCTGCCCGCCGAGGCATGAAGCTCGATCGCTTCGGCAACGATCGGGGCGTGCGTCGGTGTCGTGCGTGGCACGGGCGCAGCCGGCCGCGCTGCCGGCGTCGCAGCTGCCTTCGGCGCGACAGGCGCCGCCGGTTTCCTGTCGCGTCCGCTAAGGATGGCGCGCAGCTCCGTTGCCGTGGGGCGCTTGGCCGGGTCCGGATTGAGGCAGCGGTGGAGCGCGGCGCTCACGTCGGCATTGCTCGCCGGCCAGGGCATCGGCCCGATCAGCGCCGGTGGCTCGGCCTTGTAGCTCTGGACGAGGCGCGCATACTCCGCCTGATCCTCGGACCAGTACGGATGCTGCCCGGCCAGCAACTCGTAGAGCATCAGCCCGCAGGTGAACACATCCGAGGCGAGGACGGGGACCGCGCCCTTGAGGAGATGCTCGGGCGAACGATAATTGTCCGTGCCGACATAGCCTTGATGGCCGTGCCAGGGTGGACGTCGATCGGCGAGCACCGAGAAGTCCATGTCGATCAGCTTCAGCTGATACTCCGCGGCGATCGTCGGATCCTCGATCAGATAGGCGTTGGCCGGCTTCAGGTCGGCGTGGACGATCTTGACGTCATGCAGCGCGCCGATCGCCGCGACTAGCACCTTCGCCCATGTCGCATGCCGCGCCCATACCGCCGGATCGCTGGTCGGCGCCTTCTTCGTCGCCCGATGCTGTTCCCGCTCCGCGTCCAGCACCTGCTGGAGATCGGCACCGTTCTCGACGAACGTATACGCCTGGAAATAGCAGCGGCCGCCCCAAACCTCCTCGAAAGCGTCGACCTGCGCGAGGCGCTGGTGCGCAAGGCGGCGCAGGAAGCGGCGGACAAATGGACCCGCGAATAGCCGATGCGGGCGACGCGGTGCGTCATCCGACCCTCACCGATGCCGGCCGCGCCATGCTGCGCCACCTGACCGGGCACCCGGCGGCGCCGATGTTCCATGGTCGCAGCGGCAGCCGGTTGAGCGCGGCGGATATGCACGATGTCGCCGCATTCGAACGCGAGACGCTGACCGCGCCGGTCGACTGGCGGCCGGGCATGGTGCCGGTCGGCATCCCCGCCGCGCTGCTGCTGGCGCTGGGTGCCGGCGCG
>CAXTTP010000073.1:0-10939 GCA_964247195.1 uncultured Sphingomonadaceae bacterium | reverse complement strand
AGGAACATCTTGCCGCTGCCGAACAGGTCGCCGACGACGTTCATGCCGTCCATCAGCGGGCCTTCGATCACCTCGATCGGGCGGCCACCGCGCGCGTCGGCGGCCTGGCGCGCCTCTTCGGTATCCTCGACGACATAAGCGTCGATGCCCTTGACCAGCGCGTGTTCGATGCGCCGCACGACGTCCCAGCCGCGCCATTCCTCGGCGGCTTTCTCGGCGACCGCGTCCTTGCCCTTGAAGGTCTCGGCGATGTCGATCAGCCGCTCGGTCGCGGTCTTGCCGTCCTCGCCGACACCCGGCCGGCGCATCAGGATCACGTCCTCGCACAAGTCGCGCAGCTTGGGATCGATCTGGTCGTAGACGTCGAGTTGTCCGGCGTTGACGATCGCCATGTCGAGCCCTTGCGGGATCGCGTGGTAGAGGAACACCGAGTGCATCGCGCGGCGCACCGGCTCGTTGCCGCGGAACGAGAAGCTGAGGTTCGAGACGCCGCCCGAGATATGGGCGTGCGGGCAGCGCCGCCGGATTTCGCTGCACGCCTCGATGAAGTCGATGGCGTAGCGACGATGCTCGTCGATGCCGGTGGCGACCGCGAAGATGTTCGGGTCGAAGATGATGTCCTCGGGATCGAAGCCGTCGGCGACGAGCAGGTCGTAGGCGCGACCGCAGATCGCCACCTTGCGGGCCTTGCTGTCGGCTTGGCCGGTCTCGTCGAACGCCATCACCACGACCGCGGCGCCATAGGCGCGGACCCGCCGCGCCACCTTGAGGAACGCCTCCTCGCCTTCCTTGAGGCTGATCGAGTTGACGATCGGCTTGCCGGAGACGCATTTCAGCCCCGCCTCGATCACGCTCCACTTCGAACTGTCGACCATCACCGGCACACGGGCGATGTCGGGCTCGGCACCGATCAGCTTGAGGAAGGTGGACATCGCCAGTTCGGAGTCGAGCAGGCCCTCGTCCATGTTGACGTCGAGCACCTGCGCGCCGTTCTCGACCTGGCTGCGCGCGACCTCGACCGCCGCGCCATAGTCGCCGGCCATGATCAGTTTCTTGAACTTGGCCGAGCCGGTGACGTTGGTGCGCTCACCGATGTTGACGAGACGCGCGACGCCGGACGCCGGCACCTCGTCGGACGGCAGCGTGGGCTCGAGCTCGGGGAGGAGACGGGCGACCGCGGTCATGCGGCCATCGTCATCGGATCGAGACCGGCGAGCCGCATCACCGGACGCGGCTCCGGCAGCCGGCGTGGCGGCTGGCCGGCGATCGCCGCCGCCATCGCGGCGATGTGCGCGGGCGTGGTCCCGCAGCAGCCGCCGACGATGTTGATCAGGCCGTCCCGCGCCCAGTCCGCGATCAGCCCGGCGGTGGTCGCCGGCTGCTCGTCATAGGCGCCGAGATCGTTCGGCAGGCCGGCATTGGGATAGACCATCACCAGCGCGTCGGCCGCCGCGGACAGTGATTGGACGTGCGGCCGCAGCTGCTCCGCGCCGAACGAGCAGTTGAGCCCGACCGTCAGCGGCCGCGCATGCCGGATCGCATGCCAGAACGCCTCGACCGAATGGCCCGACAGGTTGCGCCCGGACATGTCGGTGATCGTCATCGAGATCATCAGCGGCACCGGCTGGCCGCGCCGCTCGCCCACCTCGATCGCGGCCATCACCGCGGCCTTGGCGTTGAGCGTGTCGAAGATCGTCTCGATCAGGATGAAGTCGCAGCCGCCGTCGAGCAGGGTCTCGATCTGGGCGGAATAGACCGCGGCCATGCGGTCGAAGTCGACCTCCCGATAGCCGGGATCGTTGACATCCGGCGACAGCGACAGCGTCTTGTTGGTCGGCCCGAGCGAGCCGGCGACGAAGCGCCGCCTGCCATCGCGTGCCGTGGCGGCGTCCGCCTCGCTGCGCGCGATGGCGGCGGCGGCGCGGTTGATCGCCTCGACGAGATGCTCGGCGCCATAGTCGGCCTGGCTGATTTCGTTGGCGTTGAACGTGTTGGTCGAGACGATGTCAGACCCGGCGTCGAGATAGGCGCGCGTGATCGCGGCGATGATGTCCGGCCGGGTCAGGCACAGCAGGTCATTATTGCCCTTCTGGTCGCGCGGTAGCCCGAGCGTCCCGGCATAGCCCGCCTCGTCGAGCCCATAGGCCTGGATCATCGTCCCGAACGCGCCGTCGAACAGCAGGATGCGTGTGGCCGCCGCGGCGCGCAGCGCCTCGGCAGGATCGGTCAGGGACACGGTCATGCCGCCCGCTCCAGCGTCAGCGGACTCCGGCGCAGGCCGAGCAGGTGACAGATCGCCGAGGCGAGCTCGGCGCGGTTGAGCGTATAGAAATGGAATTGGCGCACGCCGCCCGCGTAGAGCCGCCGGCAGAGCTCGGCGGAGATCGTCGCGGCCGCGAGCTGGCGGGTGGCGGGATGATCGTCGAGCCCCTCGAACAGCCGGTCCATCCACGCCGGGATGGCGGCGCCGCACATCGCCGCGAACTTGCGCGTCTGCGCAACGTTCGAGACCGGCAGGATGCCCGGCACGATCTCGGCCTCGATGCCCGCCGCCGCGACGCGATCGCGGAAGCGGAAATAGGTTTCGGGCGAAAAGAAGAACTGGGTGATCGCGCGCGTCGCGCCGGCGTCGAGTTTGGCGCGCAGGTTATCAAGATCGGCGTCCGCGTTCAGTGCCTCGGGATGCGTTTCCGGATAGGCGGCGACGGAGAGTTCGAACGGCGCGATCTTCGCCAGCCCCGCGACCAGCTCGGCCGCGCCCGCATAGCCCTGCGGATGCGGCTCGAACCGTCCGCCTGCCGCCGGCGGATCGCCGCGCAGCGCGACGATATGGCGCACGCCCGCCTGCCAATAGCCGCGCGCGATCTCGTCGATCTCGTCCCGGCTCGCGTCGACGCAGGTGAGGTGGGCCGCGGCCGGCACCGTGGTTTCGCGGACGATCCGGGAAACGATCGCATGGGTCCGCTCGCGCGTGGTCCCGCCGGCGCCGTAGGTCACCGACACGAAGCGTGGCGACAAGGCGGCCAGCGTCTCGACCGCCGACCAGAGCGATTGCTCCATCGCTGCGGTCCTCGGCGGAAAGAATTCGAACGACACCGCCGCATCGCCGGCGAGGTCGGCGTAGAGGGGCTCTTCCAGCGCGCGGCGGGCTTCGCTCAATTGTGCGATCGAGATGGTCATCGCGTCGTCACTTCCTGCCGGGATGGCGTGCCGGCTCGCAGACATGCTGTGGGTGCGAACTGCGCATAAACACCTGCATAGGTCACGGGATGCCCCGCGACCAGCGCGTCGCGCTGCTCGATCGGCAGGCGATGCAAAAATGAACTCCGCGGAGCCTTCCGGTCCGGTGTCACCCCGATGACGAAGCTGGGCATGGCCGTCCCTCGTTGCGTTCGGCAAGCCTCCGGCCGGCGCTTCATATCCACATATAAGGATATCCTTATATCTTCAAGCTTATTGTGCGTCGCGATGTGCCACCGTGCGCTGGTATTGACCGGGTTTAGCGACGCGAACATAGCTTTAGCGTTGCGCGGCGGCGGTGATGCGCCGACCTTCCTCCGGCAGGGTTAAGAACGGCCGCCGCATGGAGAATTGGATGGGGCGGGGGCATCGTGACGGGAACGGCGCGGCAAAACGCGGCCGGCCGCGCGCCGCCATCGCCGCCTGACAGGCGCACACATGGCGGACACCATCGACGGGTATCTGGGCGGCGAAGCCTATCCGAGCAGCTTCCACCGGCAGTTCACGCCGCAGTGGATCGACGCGATGTTGCGGCATCGCGGCGCGGTGCCGCCGCGGGGGAAGGATCGCGCGCCGTTCGCCCTGCTCGATCTCGGCTGCGGCGACGGGCTCGCGCTGGTCGGCCTGGCGGCGGCCCATCCGGAAGGTCGCTTCGTCGGCGTCGACGCGCTGCCCGAGCATGTCAGGCGCGGCACGGCGTCCGCCGCGCATGCCGGGCTGACGAACGTCGCCTTCTTCTGTGCGCGCTTCGCCGACATCGACGACCCGAGCGAGCCGGCGTTCGACTATGTGACCGCACAGGGCGTGCTCGCCTGGGTGAGCCCAGCGAACCGGGCGCATGTGCGCCGGCTGTGCGGGCTCCATCTCAAGCCCGGCGGGGTCGCCTGCATCGGCTACAATACGATGCCCGGTTGGGCGCATGGTCTTGCCGTCCAGCAGATGCTCTACCTCCTCGCCGAGGAGAAGGAGGGCGATGCGGTGCAGCGCTATGCGGCGGCGCTGGCGCAGGTCCGGGCTATCGCCGCTGCGGGCGCGCCGGGCAACGAGACGAAGTTCCTCGCCTGGCTCGATGACATCAGCGGCACGCTGCCGGCCCGATATTTCCCGCACGAATATCTCAACCGTCACTGGCAGCCGCTCTGGTCCGGGCAGGAACATGCGGCGCTGGCGGAGCATGGCCTGGCCTATGCCGGAACGAGCCGCGCGGAGATGGTGCGGCCGGAATTCGTCCTGCGTGAGGGCCAGCGCGACGAGCTGGCGCGGATCTCCGGCGACTTCGCCCGGGAGACGGCGCTGGACATGATGCTCGACCAGACCTTCCGGATCGATCTGTTCGGCAAGGATCTCCGGGCAGCCCCGAACCCCGATGCAGCTAGGATGGAGGGATGGTGGGCAGCCGCCACGAACCAGGCGGACGCCGACTTCACGCTGGCGTCGCCGGCGGTGACGGTGGAGTTCGATAGCCCGGCGGCGCGTGCAGTGCTCGCCGCGCTCGCGGATCATCCGCGGCGGGTGTCCGACATCGTCGCGTCCGAACAGGGCGGGACCGGTGCAGACCTGCTGTACGCCATCGATCCGCTCTGGGCGTCCGGGCAGATCCTGCCGTGCGACCCGCCGCTCGATGCACCCGACGCGGGCCTGTTCAACCGCCTCAACACCGCCGCCGCGCGCGCCGGAGCGCCGCTGGCGGCGCTGGTGGGGCGGCACGGCCTGATGCCTGTCGGCCAAGCGGCGATCGTCGCCGCAGGGGAAGGCGAACCCGGTGCGTGCTCGACCCTGGTCCGCCTGGGCATCGCGAGCGCGGGCCGGGGTGGGCGAGCGGAAGCCTGAAGCGGCGCTGGCTTCACTGCCGGAACTCGCTGGGGATCACAGGTCGAACCGCTGCACACCGTCGTTGTCCGGCGTGGGAGGGTAGACGATTGGCTTGTCGCCGAAAAGTGACGCCTCACGATGCTCCCCAATCGCATCGGAAATCTGATTTTCATCAGCTGGTGCCGGGTGTCGGACTCGAACCGACGACCTACCGATTACAAATCGGTTGCTCTACCAGCTGAGCTAACCCGGCGGCGCACCCGCCATGCTACGCCGCCGCGCGGAGGTCCAGTCGGGAGATGATGCGCCTCAGGGCGTCCGACCTGGATGCTGCGCGGGCGGGTTGCCCTAGCCGGCTGGCCCTGCGGACGGACGCGCCGTCCCGATCTAGCGGAGCGAGGCGGCCGCTGCGGCCGAGAGCGCGGGCCAGCGCTCCTTCCAGGGCCGCGCTTCCTCGAGCGCGGCGGCGAGCGCCAGCAGGGTGCGATCCTGGCCGGCGGCGGCGGCAAACATCGTACCGATCGGCGGCTCGCCCGCGCGCGTCGTCAGCGGCAAAGTGATGGCGGGCGTTCCGGCGATGTTCTGCAGCGGCGTGTAGGTCGTATAGCGCCAGAACGCCGCCCAAAGCGTCGCGAAGTCTCCGGCCGGATCGAACGTGCCGAGCGGCGGCGGCGGCGTCGACGTCACCGGCGAGAGCGCGATGTCGTAGCGCCCGAAGAAGGCGTCGAGCCCGCGGGCGGCGGCGGCGACCTGCGCGAACGCCGCGCCGGTATCGGCGAGCGGCAGCGCGTGGCGACGTTCGGCGAGCCCCAATGTCCAGGGTTCGAGCAGCGTGTGCAGCGGTGCCGACGGGTTGGCGGCGGCGACGAGATCGCCGATCTCCCCGCCCTCGTGCAGCCAGATCGTCTGGAACGCGGCCATCACCGCGTCGCCAGCGACGGGCA
The DNA here is from genome assembly GCA_964247195.1 of uncultured Sphingomonadaceae bacterium. GTDB lineage: Bacteria > Pseudomonadota > Alphaproteobacteria > Sphingomonadales > Sphingomonadaceae > JAQGLK01. The sequence goes on along the minus strand of CAXTTP010000073.1, from coordinate 4,943 downwards.
GCTTCGCCTCCTCGACGATGCAGCCGAGCTCGGCGCAGAGTCGACCCGCGGCAATCGTGGCATCGCGCACGCTCTCCTCCGGCTCCTTGCCGTCGAGGCCGGTCATGCACACTGCCACGCGCAGCCCGGCGACCGGCTTGGCCTCGGCGAGGGTGTTGCCGGGCGCGAGGGTACGGGCATGCCCCCAGGCGACGTCGCGGACGGACCGGCCGATCAGCCCGTCCGAGCATAGCAGGTCGTCGATCACGTGCGGAGCACGCGCGCGCAGGTTCGCGCCGCGGCTGGATTTCAGCCCGATCACGCCGCAACAGGCGGCCGGCACGCGGATCGATCCGGCGGCATCGCTGGCATGGGCCAGCGGGACGAGCCCGGCTGCGACCGCCGCCGCCGCGCCCGTGCTCGAGCCGCCGGCCGAATGGCCCGGCGCCCAGGGATTGCGCACCGCGCCGGTGAGCATCGGCTCGCCGCCGGTGAGCAGGCCGAACTCGGGCATGGCGGTCATGCCGACCGGCACCAGCCCGGCCGCGTCGAGCGCCTGCACGAACGGGTAGGCGGTCCGCCCGATCGCGCCGGCACGCGCCCGCGAGCAGGAGGTCATCGGCCACCCCGGATATTCGAGCGATGCCTTGAGCAGATAGGGCACGCCGGCGAGCGGATCGCTTGCCTCTACGACGCGGGCGGGCGCATCGCGGTCGACATGGGTGACCGCGTTGATGTCGCCGTCGACGCTGTCGATCCGCATCAGCGCCGCCTCGATCAGTTCGCGTGGCGACAGCTCGCCGCGGGCGACGAGCGCGCCCTGATCGTGCGCGTCGAGCATGCCCAGGCGGAGCGCGTCGGCGAGGTTCAGCGTCACAGGTGAGCGTCGAACCAGGCGAGGACGCGGCGCTGCACGTCCTCTTGGTGGGCCGGCTCGTGGAACCAGTGCAGCTCGCGCGGATAGCGCACCATCTCGACCGGTTTGCCGAGCAGCTTGAGCCCGCGATAGAGCTCGAGCCCCTGCGACGGCGGCACGCGCGTATCCTGCTCGCCGTGCAGCACCAGCACCGGCGTCGTCACCCGGTCGAGCAGGCGCGCGGACGAGATCCGATCGTGGCCAGCGAGGTTGGCGGTAAGGTCGCCGAGGTAGCCGAGCGGGAAGTCGGGCGTGTCGGTGATGCGCGCAAAAGCGGCGAGGTCGGTCGGTGCGGCGCCGGCCACCGCCGCCTTGAAGCGATCGCCATGGGTCACCGCCCAGGCTGCCATGAACCCGCCATAGCTCCAGCCGCCGATGCCGAGCCGCGTCGGATCGGCGATCTTCTGCGCGACCAACATGTCCACGCCGTCGAGGATGTCCTGATAGTCCATGCCCCCCCAGTCGGCGCCGACGACTTGGGCGAATGCGCTGCCCTGACCGTCCGAGCCGCGCGGATTGGGCAGCAGCACGACATAGCCGTGGCTCGCGAGGAGCTGCGCCCATTCATGCCAGCTGCCCAGCCAGCCCGACCACCACGCCCACTCCGGTCCGCCATGCACCTGCACCACCATCTTCGTCGGCGTGCCGGGCACATAGCCGGGCGGGGTCACGAGCACGCCGTAGATGGTCTTGCCGTCGACGTGGTTCTGCCAGCGTATCTCGCGCACCGCGCCGAGCCGCCAGCGGGCGACTTCAGGATTGATGCGGGTGACCGGCTTCGGCGAGGTCCCGACGGATGCGGTCCAGATGTCGGCCGGCCGATCAGGGCTGGAGACGGCGGCGGCGAAACGCCGGCCGTCCCGGCTGAAGCTGACCGCCGCGGCCTCGCCGTCGAACTCGGCGAGGCGGTCGACGCGGCCGTTGCGCGGATCGAGGCGGACAAGCTTGGAGCGCGTCCGCTCGAACGACAGAGCGAGGATCGCGTGATCGTCGGCGGTCCATTTTAGCGTGCCGAGCAGACCCGGATAGGCGTCGCCCAACCTGTCGGTGCGGCCCGTGTCGAGATGGTAGATGCGCGGCGCGACGCCGATGAAGCCGGCCAGGAGCTCCTCGGCGAGGATCGACTTGCCGTCGTGCGACCAGACCGGCCCATAGGCGACGCGGTCGAGAAGCGTGGGACCGAGGCCGCCCGTCGCGGGATCGAGCGCGACGATGCGCGAATGGTAGAAATAGTCGTTGATCGAGGCCGTGTCGGCGACCCGCACGGCGATGCGCCGGCCGTCGGGCGACCAGTCCATCGCGCTCACGTTGACGCTCTCGGGCGATACCCGCCGCGCCCGGCCGGTCGCGACGTCGAGGATCCAGAGCCGCGTCACGTGTCGCGGGTGGTCGACCTCCACCCAGTCGCGCTTCGCCGCCTGCTCCGCGTTCTCGGCAGGGGTGTCGGGGTCCGCGCTGAGGAAGGCGATGCGCGTCCCGTCCGGCGACCATGCGAACTCGCTGACGTCGCCGGGGAGCGCGGTGAGCGGCACGCTCTCGCCGCCGTCGACATGGATCAGCCAGATCTGCCGCGACGGCGCGCCCGGCTCGGTCGCGGCGGACGGCGGCACGGCGTCGACCGGCATACCCGGCGCGCTCGCCGCGTCCGGCTTGAACTCGAAGCCGGTATCGGCGCCGCCGGCGAGCGGGTTCTTGCGGTTGGAGAGGAACGCGATCGTGCGTCCGTCCGGCGACCAGTGCGGCGTGCCGTCCGCGCCGGCGCTGACGATGAAGGGGCGGGCAGGGGCCGATCCGTCGGCGGGCACCGACCAGATCGTCGAGTGTTCCGGCGCGAAGGTCGCCACCTGCCGCTGGACCGTGAACAGCACGGACCGACCGTCCGGCGAAATCTCCGCGTCGCGCGTGTCCCGCAGCGCCATGATGTCGGCGGGCGTGATCGGTGCCGCTGGCTCGGGCGCAGCGGTTGCCCCGACGAGCAGCGCGGCGGCGAGCAGCATCGGCGCTCGCCGCGCCCGCACCACTACAGGCTCCAGTCGACGCGCAACCCGTAAGCGCGCGGCCGCGTGATCGTGCCGAGCGGCGCGAAGGCGTTCGCGAACGGCGCGTTCAGCACGCCCTTCTTGTCGAACACGTTGTCGACGTAGCCGAGCAGCCGCACCTTCTCCATGATCGACACCGAAGCGCGCGCGTCGAACAGGTTGAAGCCGCCGCGCGTCGCCGGATCGCCGAATGCCACCGGCGCCTTGGAGAGGTAGCGGTGCGCGATCTCGACCGTCGGCGCGAGCGTCATGTCGGGCAGGTCGAGGACGAGATTGTTCGCGATCGACCAGTGCGACGAGCCCGGCAGCGTCGACCCGGAGGCATATCCACCGCCGACCGCGAACGTATCGGGCAGGAACTTGGTCAGCTGCCCGTCCTGATAGGTGACGTTCGAGCTGAAGGTCAGCTGGCGCGTCAGATGGGCACTGCCCGAGAATTCGACGCCGTTGATCCGGGCGCCGCCGGCGTTCGTAACGTAGGAGTAGTAAGACGGGGCCGGTCCGAACAGACGCGCCTGGATGTCGTTCCATTTGATGTGGAAGACAGTCGCGTCGACCGCAAAGCGACCGTCCGGCGTCGATGCCTTTATGCCGGCCTCGTAATTATCGACCTTGTCGCTGTCATAGCTCGCGGGGATGCTAGGCAGCAGCCCGGCATTGGGATTGATGCCGCCCACCCGGAACCCCTTGGAATAGGTCGCGTAGGCCATGAAGCGGGTCGAGGGCCGGAAAGCGACCGTCACCTTCGGCGTGAAGCCGTCCTCCTTCTGGTCGACGCTGCCGGTGGAGTCGGTCGGCGTGAAGCCGCCGGGATAGCCGCCGAGCGCGCCGGCCTGATTGGTCACGGTCGCCTTCGCACGCGTGTCGTAATAGCGGCCGCCCACCGTGATCTCGATCTGCTCGATCGGCTTGTACGAGAGTTCGCCGAAGATCCCGAGATCCTCGTTCAGCGTGTTCGAGACATAGCCGTAAAGGCGATCGCCCGGCGTCAGCACCGATCCGGAATAACCGCCGAACAGCGTCGGGTTGGCGTCGATGAAAGCCGCCGCGCCCTGCTGGAAGATCTGGTCGTAGCTGAACTTCTTGGCGCGCAGGTAGCTGGCCCCGACCAGCCAGCGGAACGGACCGGTGCCGGCGGAGGCGAGCCGCGCCTCGACCTGCTTGATGTTGGCGTCGGCATTGCCGGTCGAATAAGCGGCCGCATCGCCGGTCGTGACCCCGGTCACATAGGCGTAGGGATAGGAATAGACGGTGGTGTTCTTCTTCTTGTCGACCGAGCCGAACACGGTAAAGTTGGCGAAGCCCAGCTCCTGGTCGAGCCGGACGCTGTTCAGCCAGAAGCTGGTCTTCTGCGGCTCGGCGCGCGCCGTCGAGCGCTGGTAGAGGTTAGTGAAGTCGACATAGGTCTGATCGTCGAGATGCGTATCCTGATACGTGCTGAGATAGGTGATCTTCGTGCCCTCGGCCGGCGTGAAGACGACCGAGCCGCGCAGGCCGCGCGTCTTGAGGTCGGCGACGCCGTGCTTGCCGGTCAGATCGTTGTCGAGGTAGCCCGCATCGTAGCGCTGGAGCGCCGTCAGCCGCACCGCCAGCTTGTCGGTGACGATGGGGATGTTGACCATGCCCTTGATCGCGTAATCGAGGCCGCCGCTGGCGTTCTTCACCGATCCCACCTGGCCCGAGGCGGCGGCATCGATCTTGGCCGGGTCCGCCGTCTTGACGACGTAGTTGACGAGGCCGCCGAGCGTCGATGAGCCGAACAGGGTGCCCTGCGGCCCGCGCAACACCTCGACGCGGTCGAGATCGAAGGTGTCGACGTCCGGGATGCCGATCGGGAAGCCGGGTTCGACGAGCGGGATCTCGTTCAGATAGTAGCCGACGGTGGTTTGGCCCTGCTCGTGGTAGGTAGTGGCGGCGATGCCGCGGATCACGACCTCCGAGACGCCGGGCTGGTAGTCGTTGAACACCACGCCGGGCAGGCGGTTGATATAGTCGGACAGGCTGTTGGC
>CAXTTP010000072.1:0-11109 GCA_964247195.1 uncultured Sphingomonadaceae bacterium | reverse complement strand
CGACGCGCACGGCCAGGCGGCACTTCTTCTTTCCGAAAGCATCCTTCACACGCTCGTCGAGGCGAGAGCCCTGACGCACGCCCAGGCGATAGCGGCAGTCCGGACGGCATGCGAGGTGAAGGAGGAGGTTGCTGAAGCGACCCACGAATCCACCGGACGGATGAAGGCATCGCTTGCTCTGTTGGCGGCGATCAAGCGGAGCCTTGAGGTCGATGGCCAAGGCCACGGCTTCGATGGCGCAGCGAATGACGGGGATGGTGCCGCTTAGCGGCTTCTTCATCCGGTGCGACTGGACGCCCCCCGGTTCGACCGGCGCATCCTCTCCTGAGGTCACTGATTCGCGCCCAGTCGCCTTTCACCACTAGCCGGCTCGACACGCGAAAAAAAGGCCGGTCCCGAAGGGCCGGCCTATAGTGTAGGAGAGGATGCCTGAAAGGCAGGCTTCTTGTGCACTGCATCATCGGAGTCGGCATTGACTGGGATCAAGAAAATCGTGGTCATCGGACATTTTATTCGGCAGGGCTCGCAGGCTGCGATCATCTTGGCCACCCCGCCCTGAAACTTGTGCAGTGCGCAACCGTTGGGGACCAGTGATCCGAAGACCGAACAGAGAGTTGCAGCCTCCGAACGGCGCCTCGCCCCGTGCCGGCGCCACCAGTCGCACTCTCCAGCCCGAACTAGCCTGACTCGCCCAATCGGCGGCGAGCGGCCTCCACCTTTTAATTAAAGCGACCAATCCATGGCCATCAAGGCAATCCTGTTCGACATCGACGGCACGCTTGTCGACAGCAACGACATGCACGTCCTCGCCTGGGAGGAGGCGTTCGCTGGCGTGGGCGCCAAGTTCGATCGCCAGGTAATCCACGACCAGATCGGCAAGGGCACCGACATGCTGGTGCCGACGCTGCTTCCGGATACGGATGAAGCGGATCAGGAAAAGCTCGGCGACGCGCATGGCGCAGCGTTCAAGTCGCGCTTTCTAAAGCGCGTCGAGCCCTTTCCGGAGGCGCATGACCTGTTGGCGCGGGCTCACGCCGCCGGGCAGAAGGTCGTCCTGGCATCTTCCGCCTCCAAGGCCGAGCTCGACCATTATCTCGACTTGCTGGACGTCCGCGATCTCGTCAGCGCTACGACCACCGCGGACGACGTCGCGAACACCAAGCCGGCGCCGGACATCTTCGCGACCGCCCTCGAGAAGGTGGCGCCGCTCCGCGCGGACGAGGTGATGGTGGTCGGCGACACGCCCTACGACATCGAGGCGGCTGCCAAGTGCGGGATTGCCGCGGTCGGCCTGCGCTCGGGCAAGTTCACCGACGAAGCCCTGCTCGATGCCGGCGCCATCGCCTTGTACGATGATGTGGCGGGCCTGCTCCGCGGCTATGACAGTTCGCCGCTTGCTCCGACGGCCGACGCCTGATGGACGACGTCCGGCACGATGCGAGCGACGAGCAGGCGTCCGCTTCGCGGCTCGATCGCGACGCCTATTTTGCGGAGCTGTTCCGGCTTCAGCACGAGCTCGTCAAGTTGCAGGAGTGGGTGCAGCACTCGAGGCTCAAGGTCGTCGTAATCTTCGAGGGGCGCGACTCCGCGGGCAAGGGCGGCGTCATCAAGCGTATCACCCAGCGCCTCAATCCGCGGGTCTGCCGCGTCGTCGCCCTCCAGGCTCCTACCGAGAAGGAGCGGGGGGAGTGGTACTTCCAGCGCTACGTCCAGCATCTTCCGTCACGCGGCGAGATCGTGCTGTTCGATCGCAGCTGGTATAATCGCGCAGGCGTCGAGCGTGTGATGGGCTTCTGCAGCGAGGAGGAGGTCGAGGAGTTCTTCCGATCCGTGCCCGAGTTCGAGCGGATGCTCGTGCGGTCGGGGACGATCCTCCTCAAATACTGGTTCTCGATCACCGACGAGGAGCAGGCCGCCCGGTTCGAGCTCCGGATCAACGATCCGCTCAAACAGTGGAAGCTCAGCCCCATGGACATCGAGTCCCGCAGGCGGTGGGAGGCGTACACCAAAGCCAAGGAAGCGATGCTGGAGCGCACCCACATCCCCGAGGCGCCATGGTGGATCGTCGAGGCAGACGACAAGCGGCGGGCGCGCCTCAACTGCATCGCCCATCTCGTCGGCGAAATCCCGTACGAGGAGCTCCAGCGTCGATCCCCGGACCTGCCCGATCGCGTCCGCCATGACGACTATGAGCGGCAGCCGGTCGCACCCGAATTATATGTGCCCAGTCGCTACTGAGGCTATTTCGCGGGCACGCGACTCGCCGTTCGCAGTTCAACCAAGGATCTCACCGTGCACGGATCATCGACACGCGACCGCAAGGCAGACCTGGAAGCAGCCCGCACGCTCAAGATGGCCCGGTCGGCACACGCCTACGTGCGTGGCAACACGGTCAAGTTCTACGAATGGCTCGCCGCCTCGCCGGTCGCAAAGCGGCTGCCGATCGGACCCGCCGTCTGGATCTGCGGCGACTGCCATCTCGGCAATCTTGGGCCGCTGAGCGACGGCAACGGAAACGTCGAGGTTCAGATCCGCGATCTCGACCAGACCGTCATCGGCAATCCCGCGCACGACCTGATACGGCTTGGCCTGTCGCTGGCCACCGCGGCGCGCGGCTCCGACCTTCCGGGCGTCACGACCGCGCGGATGATCGAGGAGATGGTCGACGGCTACGAGAACGCCCTCGCCGAGCGCGCGGAAGGCGATCCGGGGCCGGAGCCCGAGGTCGTGCGCACCGTCAAGCGGCGCGCGATGGGGCGACGCTGGCGACACCTCGCACGCGAACGGATCGACGATGCCGCACCGACGATCCCGCTCGGCAAGAAATTCTGGGCGCTTACCGACGACGAGCGCAGGGCGCTGGAGGAGCTGTTCACCGATCCCGAGATCAAGCGCCTCATCCTCTCCATCGACGGCAAGGATCGCGACCGGGAGCTGCGACTGGTCGACGCCGCCTACTGGATGAAGGGCTGCAGCTCGCTCGGGCTGCTGCGCTATGCCGCGATCATCGCGGTGCGCGGCGCGAAGGGCCGCGAGGATTTCGCGCTGGTCGATCTCAAGGAAGCGACGGCACCGGCGGCGCCCATTGCCCAGGGCGTAACGATGCCGGAAGATCCGGCGGACCGTGTCGTGACCGGCGCTCGGGCGCTTTCGCCGCATCTCGGCGAGCGCATGATCGCGGCAAGGCTGCTCGGCAAGTCGGTCTTCATCCGCGAGCTCGCGCCCCAGGACCTCAAGCTCGAGGTCGAGCAGTTCACCGAGGCCCAGGCCGTCAAGGCGGCGCGCTATCTGGCCTATGTCGTCGGCAAGGCGCATGCGCGGCAGATGGACTCCCCGGCGCGCGCAGCCTGGCGGAAGGTCCTGCTCGATCATCGGGGCACGGACATCGGGGCCCCGCCATGGCTCTGGCAAGCGGTCGTCGATCTGTCCGGAAGCCATGAGTCGGGCTACCTGGACCATTGCCGCCGCTATGCGCTCTCGCAGGTCGTGTGATCCCGCGCCGCCCGTAGCGGAGTAGCTCGGCGGTCCCGTTTTCTTCCATCTCACGGGAAGCACCTGATGACCGACGACGTCGCCGACGCCGAGCCGGAACCCGAGATCATCACCGGTTCGCGCGAGCAGCTGCTGCACTTGCTGGCGGAGGCTGCGGAGATCGAGCACACGCTCATGTGCAGCTATCTGTACGCGGCTTTCAGCCTGAAGCGGCGTGGCGAGGCCGGACTCAGCGACGAGCAGGGTGACGCCGTGGAACGTTGGCGCAAGGCGATCATGGATGTCGCGATCGAGGAGATGGGCCATCTCCTGCTCGTCGCGAACCTGACCTTGGCAGTCGGCGGACGCCCGCACTTCGCGCGGCCCAATTTTCCCGTCGCGCTCGGCTATTTTCCTGCCGGGATCGTCGTGCGCCTGAGCGGGTTCTCGCCGGAGACGCTCGACCATTTCATTTTCCTGGAGCGTCCGCAGGGGATCGAGGGCGAGGACGCCCAATCCTATGCGCAAGCCGATTACAGTCGTTCGCAGGCGGTCGAAGGGCTCATGCCCGCGACCCAGGACTATGCGACCATCGGCCACCTCTATGAGGCCATCCGCGCGAACATCCGCACGCTCGCGACCTCGCTCGGCGAGGACGCCCTCTTCCTGAGCGGGGTCGCCGGGCAGCTCGGGCCCGAAGACGTCGACATGGATCGGGTCGTGACGGTCGACTGCGTCGAGGCCGCATTCGCGGCGATCGACACCATCGTCGAGCAAGGCGAAGGCTCGCCGTCCGACAGCGACGATTCCCATTATCGCAGCTTCCTCGCGGTGCGGGATGAACTGGCGGCGCTCCGCGCCGCCGATCCGGGCTTCGCGCCGGCGTGGCCGGTCGCCGACAATCCGGTTCTCCGGGCGCCGCAGGAGCGGGGAGACACATGCTTCATCGACGATCCCGGCAGCGCCCCGCTGCTTGACTTCGCGTGCGCGACGTACGGGCTCCTGCTGCGTACGCTGGTCCAGAGCTTCGGTAGAGCGGGCCCCGCGGCCACGGCGGAGCGTACCGCCCTTCTGGGCGTCTCGTTCCAGCTGATGCACGTCCTCGGTACGGCGGCGACGGCGCTGGCTCGGCTGCCTGCCACCCCGGATCGACCGGGAATGAACGCGGGAATGACGTTCACGATGCTGCGCGGCGTCGAGCCACTCCTGGGCGGTCGGGTCGAGCAGGCGCTGCTACGTGAGCGGCTGATGTCGCTGTCGCGGACGAGCGCATCGCTCCGGTGCTTGGGGGCCGAACTCGCCGCCGAGCTGAAATCCTCCGCGCTCGGATTGCAACTGTAGGTCGCGCCTGAAACGAGCGTCGCGTGCCCGTCCCCGTATCCTGGGGGCCTCTTTCGCAGTTGCACAATCCACTTCGATCGGCATGCTGCGGCGGCAGCGATGGAGCCGCCTGCGATGATGTTCCGGATAGCCGCCGCAGCAATGTTCGCGCTGCTGCTCGGCGCGGCTGCGCCGCTTGCTCCGCAGGCGCGCACCGCTGGCCTGTTCGACCGCCTCGCCGGCGATGCTGCGGCGCAGCGCCTGTTCCTCCAGGCGATGCCGAAGGGCGCCGACCTGCACAACCATCTCGGCGGATCGACCTACGCCGAGGACCTGATCGCCTGGGCAGATACGCTGGATCTGTGCGTCGCGGCGGACGGCGGCGCCATTCTCCCCCCGCCGTGCGACGGCAAGCGCTCGGTGCCGGCGCGCGGGCTCGGCCGCCGCGATCCCCAGCTTTACGACCAGCTCATCGACGGCGTGTCGATGCGCGGCTCCGATCCGCGGAGCGGCGCGGCAGTGACCGGCCATGACCGCTTCTTCGCGACCTTCGACCGGTTTGGTCCTTCGGCGCAGCGGTCGTACGGCGGGATGATTGCGACCGCGCAGGAGAGCGCGGCGCTGGATCACACCCTCTATCTCGAGCTGATGATCCTATCGCCGGCCGCGCGCAGCGTGGTCGCTGCGGCCACCGCGTCGCCCGACGGGGCAACCGACCTGCCGGCACTGGCGGCGCAGCTTGCGCCCGTCCTGCCGGCCGCGGTGGCGCAGGCCCGCCATGACCTGGATGCCGCGGAGGCGGAGGCGGCCTCGCTCAACCACTGCACGGCGGCGTCGCCGGCGCCGGCCTGCGGCGTCGCCACCCGCTATCTGGTCTGCGCGCTCCGCAACCTGCCGCCGTCGGCGGTGTTCGCGCAGCTCGCCTTCGGGTTCGCGCTGGCCGAGGCGGACCCGCGCGTCGTCGGCGTCAACCTCGTCGCGCCGGAGGACGGGTACGTGGCGCGAACCGACTATGCGCTGCACATGGCGATGGTTCGCTGGCTCGGCGCGCGGCATCCGAAGGTAGGCATCTCGCTGCATGCGGGCGAGCTGGCGCTGGGGCTGGTGCCGCCCCGCGACATGGCGGACCACATCGCCCAGGCGGTGACGGTGGCGGGCGCCCGCCGGATCGGGCACGGCGTGGACATCGCGCACGAGACGGACGCCGCCGCCCTGCTGGCGCGGATGGCGCGGGACGGCGTCGCGGTCGAGATCAACCTCACCAGCAACGACGTTATCCTCGGCGTGACAGGGGCAAGCCACCCGCTCAACCTCTACCGCCACGCGGGCGTCCCGGTGACGCTGTCGACCGACGATGCCGGGGTGTCCCGAATCGACCTTACCAACGAATATCTCCGCGCGGCGACCGAGCACGGGCTCGGCTATCGCGAGCTGAAGGCGATCAGCCGGGCGAGCCTGCAATATGCCTTCCTGCCGGGGGACAGCCTGTGGCGCGACGCGGTCCGCGCCCTGCCTGTCGCCGCCTGTCCGCTCGGGTTCGCGGCGGGCCGCGACTGCCGCCGCCTGCTCGACGCCAGCCCGCGAGCCGCGCTCCAGTGGCGCCTCGAGCAGGCGTTCGCGAGCTTCGAGGCGGGCTCGGACGCGCTCGCCGCGACGCTCGGGCACTGATGCGCGTTCTCCTGACGGGCTCCTCCGGGTGGCTCGGACGCTTCCTTGCGCCGATGCTGCGAACGGCGGGGCACGTCGTCACCGGGCTCGACGTCGCACCGGGCGCGGACACGGCGGTGATCGGCAGCGTCGCCGACGGCGACCTGATCGCCCGCACTTTCGCCAGCCACGGGATCGAGGCGGTCGTCCACGCCGCCGCGCTCCACAAGCCGGACATCGCCCGCTATCCCGCGCAAGCCTTCGTCGACGTCAACGTCACCGGCACGCTCCGGCTGCTGGAGGCGGCGGTCGCGGCCGGTCACGACCGCTTCGTTTTCACCTCGACGACCTCGCTGATGATCTCGACCGCGATCCGCGCCGAAGCCGGTGAGGCGGCGGCGTGGCTCGACGAGCAGTGCGGGCCGCTCGAGCCGCGCAACATCTATGGCGTGACCAAGCTCGCGGCCGAGGAACTGTGCCGGCTCCATCATCTGGAGCACAAGCTTGCCTGCATCGTCCTGCGCACCGCGCGCTTCTTCCCGGAGGACGATGACACGGTCACCGTGCCGAGCGGACCGAACCTCAAGGCCAACGAGTTCCTAAACCGGCGTCTGACGGTGGAAGATGCCGCACGCGCGCACCTCGTGGCGCTCGATCGCGCGCCCGGCATCGGCTTCGGCCGGTTCGTCGTCTGCGCCCCGACCCCCTTCTCGCGCGCGGACGCGCCGGCGCTGATGCAGGATGCCGCCGCGCTCGTCGCCGAGCGCTTTCCGGAGGCGCCGGCGCTCTATGCGGCACGCGGGTGGAGCCTGCCGCGTCGCATCGGCCGGGTTTACGACGCGAGCCATGCGGAGCGGTTGCTCGGGTTCCGCTGCGCCACCGATTTCGCGGCGGTGCTCGACGCGCTTCGCGCGGGCGCGCGCCTGCCGTTCGCGCACGATCCTGGCTACGCGTCGCCCAAGGAGAGCCGCTCGTCTCCACCAATGATGTAAGAACTGCTTTACCTGGCCGGGAACGCCGGGCTTGACGGTTGCGGGCGGCGCGCCTGCTTCCTATGAGCGTCGCGGCCGAATGGGGGAATGCATGGCAACCGAACAGGCGGCCGAGAGGAAGCCCGTCCGCAGGCGCGATGCAGACCGGACGCGCGCAAGCATCCTGCGCGCCGCGACGCGCGAGTTCGGACAGCACGGCTTCTCGGGCGCGCGCACGGAGAAGATCGCCGCTCAGGCAAAATGCAACATCCGCCTGCTCTATCATCATTTCGGGAACAAGCAGGCGCTCTACCTGGCAGTGCTCGAGGCGGCCTATGACGACCTGCGCGCCAAGGAGGCGGCGCTCGACTTCGACCTCTCGGACCCGGTGGGCTGCATCGAGCGGCTGCTGCGCTTCACCTTCGCCTACTTCGATCGGAACCCCTATTTCGAGGGTCTGCTGCGGACCGAGAACATGATGCGCGGGCGCTTCATCCGTCGCTCGAAACAGGTTCCCGAGGCAGCATCGCGTCTGAAGCAGATTCTCGGCCGCATCATCGCGGAAGGCGAGCGGCAGCAGGTGTTCCGCCCGGGCATCGACCCCGTCGACCTCTACGTGACGGTGACCGCGCTCAGCCGCTTCCACCTCGCCAACAGCTACTCGCTCTCGGTGCTGCTCGATACGGACCTGCGCAGCGCCGCCTGGCGGGCGGCGCGGCTCGAACGGTCGGTCGAGCTGATCCGGGCCTATCTCGCCGGCTGCGGCTGATCGTTCAGGACGGCGAGCCGGACGCGGCCGCGATGACCGGCGCCGGCGGCGGATCGCCATCGTCGCGGGCGGCGAAGCCGCGGGCGATGAAGGCGCAGGCGATAAGCTGGATCTGGTGGAACAGCATCAAGGGCAGGATGATCGGGCCGACCTGCGACGCCGGGAACAGCACGCCGGCCATCGGCACGCCGGAGGCGAGGCTCTTCTTGGACCCGCAGAACAGGAGCACGATCGCATCCTCGCGGGGCAACCCCAGGAGCCGGCCGGCAGCGAAGGTGGCGGACAGGACGACGCCGAGAAGCGCGATGCAGAGTGCCGCGATAAGCGTGATCTGCGCCGGCGAGAGCTGGTGCCACAGCCCCTCGATCACCGCTGCGCCGAAGGCGGTATAGACGACGATCAGGATCGACCCGCGGTCGACCAGCGTCACCAGCTTCCGGTGCCGCGCGACGAACCCGCCGATCAGCCGCCGGCACGCATGGCCGAGCAGGAACGGCAGCAGGAGCTGAAGCGCGATCGCCTTGGCCGAGGCAAGCGGCGAGCCGCCGCTGGCGGTCGCGTGCATGGTGACCGCCATCAGCAAGGGCGTGACGAAGATCCCGGCGAGGTTCGAGAAGGAGGCGCTGCACACCGCCGCCGCGACGTTGCCGCGCGCCACGGCGGTGAAGGCGATGGACGACTGGACCGTGGACGGCAGCAGCGTCAGGAACAGCATCCCCGTCGCGATCGTCGGCGCGAGGCCGGGCAGGGCGGAGATGCCGATGCCTATTAGCGGGAACAGGACGAAGGTCGCCGCGAACACCGCCAGATGCAGCCGCCAGTTGCTCGCTCCGGCGACGATCGCCTCGCGCGAGAGCTTCGCGCCGTGCAGGAAGAACAAGAGCACGATGCCCGCGCCAGCCATCCATCCCGCCACCGCCGCGGCCGCGCCGCGTGCCGGCAGGAGCGAGGCGAGCAGGACGGTGCCGAGCAGGGCGACGATGAACGGATCGATCGCGCTTCGCAGCCGGCCGATCATGGCTGCGCGTCCGCATGAGCGTCGAGCGCTGAGATTGGCTGCGGCTTCAGCGGGCCTTCGATGTGAAGGCGCAGCCCGGCAGTAAAGGATCTGACGGCGAAGGGGGCGAGGTCGGTCATGCGGGGGCTCCATCGCGCGCATGGGCGAGCGCGCCGGCGACATAGGTGCGGGCCACGACGCGGTCATCGCCCAGGATCTGGAGCGCGAATAGCCGCTCCGCGAGCGGCCGTCCCCCGGTGCGGCGCGCCAGCAGCGGCGTCGCCGCCTCATCGAGGACGATGAAGTCGGCCTCCTGCCCCGGCAGCAGCCCGCCGATGCGATCGGCCAGCCCGAGGATCGCCGCGCCCGCCGCGGTCGCCAGGTACAGCGCCCTGAACGGATCGAGCGTCGCGCCGCGCAGCTGGCAGACCTTGTAGGCCTCGCCCAGCGTACGCAGCATCGAGAAGCTGGTGCCGGCGCCGACGTCCGTGCCGATGCCGATTCGCGCGCCGTAGCTGTCGGCGCGCGCGAGATCGAACAGGCCCGATCCCAGGAACAGGTTGGAGGTCGGGCAGAAGGAGATGCCCGAGCCGGCATCCGCGAGGCGCGCCAGCGCCCGATCCCCGAGATGGATGCAGTGGGCGAACACCGATCGGCGGCCGACCAGTCCGAAGCGGTCGTAGACGTCGAGATAGTCGGCGGCGTCGCGGAAGCGCTCGCCGACGGCGGAGATCTCGGCGTGGTTCTCGGCCAAATGGGTATGGAGCAGCGCATCCGGGTGGCCAGCGACGAGCGCGCCGGCGGTCGCGAGCTGGGCATCGCTGGAGGTGAGCGCGAACCTCGGCGTCACCGCATAGCCGAGCCGCCCGCGGCCGCGCCACCGCGCGATCAGCGCCTCGCTCTCCGCGCGTCCTTCGGCGGCGGTATCGCGCAACGCCGGCGGCCCGAGGTCCATCAGCACCTTGCCCGAGACGATCCGCATCCGCCGCTCCAGCGCCGCTTCGAACAGCGCGTCGACCGAGGCGGCATGGACGGTGGCGAACACCAGCGCGCTGGTGGTGCCGTTGCGCAGTAGCTCGTCGAGGAAGAAGGCGGCGGCCTCGTCGGCGCGATCGCGGTCGGCGAAGGCGACCTCGGCGGGGAAGATGTGCCGCTCCAGCCAGTCGAGCAGCTGGCCGCCATGGGCGGCGATCGCACCCGCCTGCGGATAGTGGATATGGGTGTCGACGAAGCCGGGGACGATAAGCCCCGGCAGATGCTCGATGGCCGAGCTGGCGAAGCGGGGCGCCAACGCCTCGTGCGTCCCGCACGCGACGACGATCCCATCCTCGATGGCGAGCAGTCCATCCGGATAGTGGCGGATCGCGGCGTCGCCGGCGTCGAGCGGGTCGACCGGCACCGACAGGATCTCGCCGCGAAAGGCGCACAGGCTCATGCGGCCCGCCGGGGCAGCGCGAGGAGCTGGGCGAGGACCGCGACGGCGATCACCTCCGGCTCCTTGCCGACGATCCCGGGCAGGCCGATCGGACAGGTCAGCCGCGCGCGTGCGGCTGCGTCGAACCCTTCCCGTTCCAGCCGCGCCAGGAAGCGCGCCCGCTTGGTCGCGGAGCCGATCAGTCCGACGAAGCCTGCCCGACTTCGGAGTGCTGCGGCAGTCAACCGATAGTCGAGGCCATGGTCGTGGGTCAGGATCAGGACGGCCGCATCGGCGGCGGCGTCCTCGGCGCAGGCCTCGATCCCCTCCTCGTCGACATGGGCCACGCCCGGCTGCCGTGCCGCCGCTTCGCGCGTGTCGAACCAGCGGAGCGCGATCGGGAGACCAGGGCAGCGCGCGGCGATGGCGCGCCCGACATGGCCGGCGCCGAACAGCAGCAGCGGCCGGCCGGGCGGCTCGATCCGTTCGATATAGGCGCTGCCCGGCTCGGGGCGCGGCC
>CAXTTP010000071.1:970-11151 GCA_964247195.1 uncultured Sphingomonadaceae bacterium | reverse complement strand
ACCACTGCCACTTTAACCACCTTAGCGCTGGCATGCGACGCAGATTGCGGCCGGCTGAGCCGCCTCCCGCCCCGCGCCGCGCGGGCCGGGGCGCTCGGCATCGAGCTGCGCCTGCTCGATCCCGGCCGCGAGGAGCAGGCGCTGGCCGATCTTCGCGACACCGCCGACCTAGTGCTGGTGGACGCGCCGTGCTCCGGCACCGGCACCTGGCGCCGCAATCCGGAGGCGCGCTGGCGGCTCACGCCCGATCGGCTCGCGCGTTTGACGGTGCTGCAGGCGCGGCTGCTCGACGTCGGCGCGGCGCTGGTCAGGCCGGGCGGGCGGATGGTCCACATCGTCTGCTCGCTGCTCGACGAGGAAGGCGCCGACCAGGTCGATGCCTTCCTCGCCCGCCACGCCGGCTGGCGCGCCGAGGGCCCGGCAATGCTCGCAGGCGAGGCGCATCGGCAGGGCCGGCGGCTCGTGCCGGCGCTGCATGGCACCGACGGCTTTTTCGTCGCCCGGCTGGCACGGCCATGCTAGACGGGGGCAAGTGTACCCTCGTGGAGTATGTCATGCGTTTTTCACCGATCGCGCTCGTGCTGTCGCTGACGCTCGCTGCCGGTTCCAGCGCTAGCCTGAGCCAGAAGCCCGACGATCAGGTCAACCCGCGCTCGATCGCGCTGCTCCGGCAGGGCGAGGAAGCGCGGCAGGCCGGCAATCTGGTTGCCGCCGACGATCTCCTCGAAACCGCGCTGGCGGTCGATCCGCGCAACCGTGCCGCGTTCGTCGCCTTGGCCCATGTCGCCTTGGCGCAGCAGCTTCCGGGCAAGGCGATCCGCCTTTATCGCGAGGCGCTGGCGCTCGAGCCCAACGACGTCGCGGCGCTGGCTGGGCAGGGCGAGGCAATGGTGCAGAAGGGCGCGGTCGAGCGGGCGAAGCAGAACCTCGCGCGGGTGCGGACGATCTGCAAGACCGATTGCCCCGCCGCCGGCGAGCTTGCCGCAGCCATCGTCAAGGGACCGCCGCCGGCGGTCGTGACCGCGCAGGCGACGGCGGTGGTGCCGCCCAAGGGCCAGGAAGCCAAGACGACCCGGCCCTAGGTCGGGCGTCCTCTCTCCAGCGCGCGGCCCAGCTCCACGAACTCTTCGATGCCGAGCGTTTCGGCGCGCCGAGCGGGATCGATCCCGGTCGCGGCCAGCGCCTCCAGCGCTCCGGGCAGCGCCTTCAGGCTCTGCCGGAGCATCTTCCGCCGTTGACCGAAGGCCGCGGCGGTGAGCGCCTCGATGGTGCGGATGCCGACACCCGCCGGCGCGTCGCGCGGCACGAGGTGGACGACGGCCGAGGTGACCTTCGGCGGCGGCACGAACGCGGCGCGATTGACCGTGAAGGCCAATTCCGGCGTGCTCCGCCACTGCGCGAGCACCGCCAGTCGTCCATAGGCATCGCTGCCCGTCGCGGCGACGATCCGCTCGGCGACCTCTTTCTGGAACATTAGCGTCAGAGAACGCCACCATGGCGGCCAGGCCGGCGTGGTCAGCCAGCGCACGAGCAGTGCGGTGCCGACATTGTACGGCAGGTTGGCGACGATGTGCGCGCCCGCGCCCACCGTGGCGACCTCGTCGATCGCCAGCGCGTCCCCGGCAAGAACACGCAGCCGCCCGCCGCTCCTGTCGGCGAGCTCCGCCAGTGCGGGCAGGCAGCGTCCGTCACGCTCGACCGCCACTACCGAGACGCCGACGGCGAGCAGCGCCCGGGTCAGGCCGCCGGGACCGGGCCCGACCTCGTACACCCGCTCGCCGACGAGCGGGCCGGGTACCCGCGCGATGCGATCGAGCAGCTGGCCGTCGAGCAGGAAGTTCTGGCCCAGCGCCTTGCTGGCGGCCAAACCGTGGCGGGCGATGACCTCGCGCAGCGGCGGCAGGTCGCCGAGCGCGAGCGGCGTCACGACAGCGCGCGGATCGTGGCGCAGTGGGCGGCGAGCTCGATCGCCGCGATCATCGCGCCTGGATCGGCGCGGTCCTGGCCGGCGATCTCGAAAGCGGTACCGTGATCCGGCGCGGTGCGCACGATCGGCAATCCCAGCGTCATGTTGACGCCCTCGTCGAAATGCAGCGCCTTCAGCGGGATCAGCGCCTGATCATGGTACAGGCACATCGCGGCGTCGTAGCGATCGCGCGCGCGGGCGTGGAACATCGAATCCGCGGCGAGCGGCCCGATGATGTCGATACCCTCGGCGCGCGCTATCTCCACTGCCGGGGCGATGATCTCGATCTCCTCGCGGCCGAGCGCGCCCTGCTCGCCGGCATGGGGGTTAAGCCCGGCAATCGCGAGGCGGGGCGCGGCGATGCCGAAATTGCGGGCGAGCCCACGCTCGGTCGCGCGAACCTTGGCGAGGATGAGCTCGATCGTGAGCAGATCGGCGACGTCCCTGAACGCGACATGAGTCGTGATCGGCACGGTGCGGAGCGTCGGCCCGGCCAACATCATCGCGACATTGTCGGCGGCGACGCCGCAGCGTTCGGCGATGAACTCGGTCTGCCCGGCGTGGACGAAGCCCACCGAATAGAGCTGCGCCTTGGATACAGGCGCGGTGACCAGGCCGCCGGCAGCGCCCGAGCGGGCCAGCCCGGCGGCGAGTTCCAGCGAGTCGAGCGAGCAGCGCGCGCCGGGCGTGTTCGGCTGGCCGGGAACGATGTCGCCGGCATCCTCGACCTCGATCACGGGCAGCGCATCGGCGAAGTGGCGCGCCGCCTCCTCGGGCTGCGAGATGCGGATCGTCGGCCCGTCCCACGAAGCGCCGATCGAACGCGCATCGCCGACCGCGAAGAAGAGCGGGATCTCGCGATGGTGGCGTTGCATCCAGGCCTTGGCGACGATTTCCGGCCCGATGCCCGCCGGATCGCCCAGCGCCACGGCCAGAGGATTCACGCGCGTCGCCTCACCGGTAGTCGACGACCGCGTCGCGACGAAGATCACGCAGATAGCGCTGGGCGCGGCGATTGACGCGCTCGTCCTCCATCTGGGCGTAGATCTCGTCGAAGGAAGGTCCGCTGGCGGTCTGCGGATCGTCGCGCCCGCACAGCACCAGCGAGCGCACGCCGTCCTGCAGCGAGCCGAACGGCGGCGTCGCCTGGCCGATCGAGAGCTTGAGCAGCATTTCCTGGAGCGGCCCTGGCAGATCGCGGATCTTGACCTGATCGTTCTGGACGACCTCGGCACCGATCGAGGACGCGACCTTCTCGACACCGCCGCAGCCCGACACGCCCTTGAGTGCTGCGCCGAACGCCTCGACCTTCGGCGCCGCCTGCGCCTGGGTCATGCCCGCCGGGAAGACGATCGACATCTGCTTGAGGCTGAGCAGCGCGTCGCGCGCGTCGCTGGTCAGCACCTGGCGCTTGTCGACGAGGGCGATGATCGAATAGCCGCCCGGCACCGCGATCGGTTCGCTGACCTGGCCGTTGTTCATCTGCTGCGCCGCCTGGGCGAGCGGATCGGGCAGCTGCTCGGCCCGAACCCAGCCGAGATCGCCGCCGACCGCCGCTGTCGATGCTTCGGAGAACTGGCGGGCATAGGCGACGAACGACCCGCCGCCGCGCACCGCCCCCACGATCTTGTTCGCATTGGCGAGCGCCTGATTGGGATCCGCCGCCGAAGACAGGAAGATCTCGCCGATATGATATTCCTGCGCGCCCTTGGACGCGTTCAGCCTGTCGATGACCGCCTTCACCTCGTCCTCGCTGACGTTGACGAACGGCTCGACCTTGCGGCCGAGCACGCGGCGCCAGGCGAGCTCGCCCTCGATCTGCCGCTTCATCGAGGTCTCCGACGACCCGACCGAGCGCAGATAGGCAGCAAAGTCCTTGGGATCGCGCTTGAAGTTGCCGGCGACGCGGGCAAACGTCTGATCGATCTCCGGCGCGGCGATGGTGATGTCGTTCGCCTTGGCTTCCTGGATCTGGAGCGACTCGTCGATCAGGTTGCGCAGCACCTGCAGACGAAGCCGGTCGCGCTCCTCTCCCTCGATCTTGTTACCGTTGGCCGCCAGCACGAGGTTGAGGCGCTGGTCGATGTCGGTATCGGTGATGATCGTGCCGTTGACGATCGCTGTCGCCTTGTGGAGGTTCGGGTCGGACTTGCCGAAGAAGGTCACTTCCTTGGGCAGGTTGAGCGGCGCGTCCGGCACCTGCGGATCCGCCTCGCCCGTCTGCGCACCTGCCGCGGCTCCGGCCAGCGCTAATGCCGCCGCCATCGCCAACCGAGCGATCCTGCCGCTGCCGATCCTGCCGCCGTTCGCCGTCACATCCACTCCGCTGCACGTTTCATATAGGGCGCCACCGTCGGGAATGCCCCGCCGCGGCTGAACGCCTGCTTAGCGACCAAGGTTCTTGAGCGCCAGCCGCAACAGGAAGGTGTTGCCGCGCCGCGCGTCGCCGCTCGCCTCATAGTCGCGGCGCCAGGTCAGGCCGAGCTGGATGCACTCGTCATCGTAGAGCAGGCCGATGCGATGGCGAACCGGATCGAAGCCGTCGGCGAGGCTGAGCGGATCCTCGCTCTTGTCGGTGAGGTCGATCACCGTAGAGCCGAACAGCGACCAGTGGCGGGCGACCTGGATGCGGCCGCCGAACCGGATCTCCTCGCGGTCGCGCAGATCCTCGATCGCCTGATCGATGTCGCGGTTGAGGCGGAGATAGCCGATCGTGGCATAGGTGCGGTTGGTGCCGACCGTCGCGTCGATCTCGTTGCGGCGGATGGCGAAGCTGCTCTTGTCGATGCGGTAACGGTGGACGAGCTCGATCAGCCGGCCATATTTGATCGTGGTGCGGCCGACGATGTCCGACAGGCGATCGGACAGGCCGGTGCCGTCGGGCAGGATGCTGGTCTTGTCGTTGAGCCGATAGCTCTGGCCGATGACGGTAGCGACCGACAGACGCGGCAGATCGAACGCCCATTCCATGCCGTAGGTGACGCGGCTGCTGTCCTCCCAGCGATCGTAGCCGGGGAAGCGGTTGAGCGCGAACAGGTTCGAATCCTCGAGATCGACGGCGCGCGCATCCTCGTTGGGGATGCTGAGGTTTCGGGTCTGCGGCGTGACGACCAACTGGACCCTCGGGGTGAGGCGCTGGGTGCCGCCAAGGAACTCGCCGACGAACGGCCAGCGCAGGTCGGCCGCGAGCGCACCGATGGCGCGACCGGTCCAACCCGCATTACCGCGGTAGCTGACCGTCGCGGTGTCGTCGATGTTGTTCGTATGGTAGACGTCGGCGCGGCCATAAGCGGTGAGCGTCAGCTCCTGGCCCCAAGTGGTGTAGCGGCGAAGGTCCCAGCGCGCGCCGGCGAAGGCGCGCTGGGTATCCTGGCCCTCGGTGCGCAGGATGGCGAGGCTGTTGAGCTGAAGCTCGATCTTGCCGCCGAGCACGGGATCGTCGATGCGGCGCCGGTAATCGACCGCGGGTAGGGCGATCGGCTGACTGCCCTGCGTATCGCCGATGCGCAGCGACTGGACCGCCCAGCCGGCAATAGAAAGGTAGCTGTCCTCATCAATACGCTCGGCGACGAGCGAGGAACGCAGCCGGTCGTCGTTCGAGATGTCGTAGCGGCGCAGGAAGGTCTTGTCGGTGGCGAGGCGCGCCGAGCCGCTGATGCTCCAATATTGGTCGAGCTGCAGCTTGCCGTGCGCGTCGATATAGCCGCGAATGCCGCGATCCGAATCCCCGGAGGGGGTCGTCTTGCCCGCCGATACCGGCAGCCGCGATCCGTAGGTGAGCATCCCGCTCACCTGGTAGGCGCCGAGCGCCGACAGCGAGCGATACTGCGCCTCGATCGCCGGGAGCACGCCGGTATAGACATGCGGCGTAATCGTGAGGTCACGGTTCGGCGCGAGCAGCAGGTAATAAGGGAGGGCGACTTCCGCGCCGTTGCTGTGGCTGAACTGGAAGTTCGGCACGAGCAGGCCGACGCCGCCGCCGCCTGAGCCGTCCGGGTGGGAAAGCGCGGGCAGCCACAACACCGGCACGCCGAACAGGCTGAGCTCGGCATCCTTGTAATAGATGCGGTGCCGCACCGGATCGTGGACGACCCTGATGGCGGTGATTTTCCACAGCGGGTTCTTCGGGCAGCCGTCGCTGTCCGTCACCGCGCATGGCGTGTAGGCGGCGCGGTCGAGCGTAGTGACGCCGTTGACGCGCTTGCCGTGAACCGCGGCGAGCCGGCCGCCGTCTTCCAGCACGAGCAGCAGGTTCTCGATTACGCCGTCCTTCAGCGTGTCGGTCAGCTCGGCGCTGTCGGCATAGCCAACGTCGCCGCCCGGATTGGTGGTGATGACATTGCCCTCCGCGCGCACCCGGCCGGTGGTCCGGTTCCAGATCACCTTGTCGGCACGGAGACGGTTGCCGGCGCGCAGCATGTGGACGTCGCCGGTTGCGGTGACGATGTCGGCGTCGCTGTCATAGTCGAGCTGCGCCGCCGCGAAGGTGACTTCCTGGTCGTTGGCCGGCGGCGGTGCGGCGCTATCAACGCCGGGCGGGAGTTGCGGCGGCGTCTGGAGGTTCTGCGCAGGGGCCGGCGACGCCAGCAATGCCAGGGGCAGAGCGGCGGACAGCAGGAAAGACGTGTAGCTGTTCACATAACCCCGCCCGCCGGATGGCGCCCGGGCGCCCTATCGCACCCTAACCGCCGGGCCGCAATCGTGCCCTCACTCGGGCGTCGGCTTGACCGGGCCGAGCGTTTCGGCGCTGTCGGCCGCGACCGCTAGCATCGTCGTCCAGGCGGCGACGTTCTGGCGCAGCTGTTCCGGATCGATCTTGTCGAGCGTGTCGTCCGGCGTGTGATGGACGTCGAAATAGCGGGTTCCGTCCTGCGCCAGGTCGACGATCGGAACGCTCCGGGCGACGGCGATCGCGCCGACGTCGGTCCCGCCGTGCGCATCGTTGCCGCCGCGCGCGATGCCCAGCGGCAGCAGCGCGGCGGCGATGGCGTTCGCGGTCGGCGCCGCCGGATCGCGGAAGTTGGTCTTGAACAGCCACACTCGGTCCGCGCCGAAATCCGATTCGGCGACCAGCATGTGCGGTTCGCCGGCATGGCGATCGCGATAGGCTTTGCCGCCGAAGCCGCCTTCCTCCTCGGCGCCGAACCAGACGAGGCGGATGGTGTGGAGCGGCCGGCCGGCGTCGAGGATGCGCTTGGCCGCCGCGGTGGTGATGGCGACGCCGGCGGCATCGTCGATCGCGCCAGTGCCGAGATCCCAGCTATCGAGATGGCCGCCGACCAGGATCACGCCCGCCTGGGGATCGCGACCGGGCACCTCGGCGATCACGTTGCCCGAACGGTGCACGCCGGTCATGCGCGGGGTCAGCACCAGCCGCATCGTCACCGGCTTGCCGCGCGCGAGGATTCGGTCGAGCTGCTCGGCATCGGGCAGCGGCAGCGCGCCCGCCGGGATCGGCGGCACCCCCGCCGCGAAATTCTGGACGCCGGTATGCGGGTTGCGATGATGGTCGGTGCCGATCGAGCGGATGACGATCGCCACCGCCCCCTTGCGCGACGCCTCCGTCGGGCCGAGGCGACGGACAGTGCCGAACGAACCGTAACTCGATCCGTCCTGGGTCGGCGTCATGCGGTGGCTGAGGAACACGATTTTGCCCCGTACCGTCGCCGGATCGGCGGCGATCAGCGCGTCGAGCGAGGCGAAGGCGACTATCCGTGCGGTGATGCCGGCGGGCGGCGTCGCGCCGCTGTTGCCGAGCGCTGCGACGACCAGCTTCTGGGGGAACGGCGCGACGATCTCGGCGCTCTCGGCACCGCGGACCCAAACCGGCATGTCGAACGGCTCGACGTGGACGTTGGCGAAGCCGAGCGACTTCAGCTTCGCCACCGCCCAGTCGCGCCCGCGTGCCTCCGCCTCGGTGCCGGCGAGGCGCTGGCCGACCTCGGTGGTCAGCCCCTCGACGACATCCCAAGCGACATCGTCCTTGAGCGCCGCGTCGCGCAGTTCCGCAGGCGTTGCCGCCGGCGTGGCGCAAACAGGGGCGGCGAGGGCGGCGCACAGCGCGAGCCAGGCGGGTCTCTTCATCTGGAAAGCGTAGAGCGGCATTCCCATGTTTGCCAAGGAAGGTGCGCTCGGTTAGGGCGACGCCACCAATTTCAGCAGCGTTCGTGACCCGGAGACCACAGCCGATGGCCGTGCAGTACAGCTACGTGATGAAGGGACTGACCAAGACGTTCCCAGGCGCCAACAAGCCGGTGCTGAACAACATCCATCTCCAGTTCCTGCCCGGCACCAAGATCGCGATCATCGGCGTCAACGGCGCCGGCAAGTCGACGCTGATGAAGATCATGGCCGGCTACGACAAGGAGTATTCGGGCGAGGCGTGGGCCGCCGAGGGCCTGCGCGTCGGCTACCTGTCGCAGGAGCCGCAGCTCGATCCGGCCAAGACGGTCAAGGAAAACGTCATGGACGGCGTGCGCGGCACCGCCGACCTCGTCGAGCGCTTCAACGCCATCTCGGCCGAGATGGGCGATCCGAAGGACGACACCGATTTCGACGCGCTCCTCGAGGAGATGGGCGTGCTCCAGGAGAAGATCGACGCGGTCGACGGCTGGACGCTCGACAACCAGCTCGAGATCGCGATGGAGGCGCTGCGCTGCCCGCCCGCCGACAGCCCGGTCGACAAGCTGTCTGGCGGCGAGAAGCGCCGTGTCGCGCTCACAAAGCTGCTGCTCGAGAAGCCCGACATCCTGCTGCTCGACGAGCCGACCAACCATCTCGACGCCGAGAGCGTCGCCTGGCTGGAAAATCATCTCAAGGAATATGCCGGCAACGTCATCCTCGTGACCCACGACCGCTACTTCCTCGACAACGTCGTCGGCTGGGTGCTGGAGCTCGACCGCGGCCGCGGCCTGCCGTTCGAGGGCAATTATTCGGCCTGGCTCGAAGGCAAGTCGAAACGGCTGGCCCAGGAGGAGCGCGAGGACAAGGGCCGGCAGAAGGCGATCGAGCAGGAGCTGCAGTGGATCCGGCAGAGCCCCAAGGCGCGCCAGACCAAGAGCAAGGCGCGCATCCGCGCCTTCGACGAGCTGGTCGAGAAGCAGGCCGACCGGCGCCCCGATGGCGCCCAGATCCTGATCCAGATTCCCGAGCGGCTCGGCAGCAGCGTGATCGAGGCGAAGGGCCTGACCAAGGCCTATGGCGACAAGCCCCTGTTCGACGGGCTCGACTTCGTGCTGCCGCCCGGCGGGATCGTCGGCGTGATCGGCCCGAACGGCGCCGGCAAGACCACCTTGTTCCGCCTGCTCACCGGGCAGGAGACGCCCGACGGCGGCGAGGTGAAGATCGGCCCGACGGTGCGGCTCGGCTATGTCGACCAGAGCCGCGACCATCTGAACGCCAACCGGAACGTCTGGGAGGAGATCTCCGACGGGCTCGAGCGCTTCACCTTCGGCAAGCATGACGTATCGACACGCGCCTATGTCGGCGCGTTCAACTTCAAGGGACCGGACCAGCAGAAGAAGGTCGGCCAGCTATCCGGCGGCGAGCGCAACCGCGTGCACCTCGCCAAGATGCTGAAGGAGGGCGGCAACGTCCTGCTGCTCGACGAGCCGACCAACGATCTCGACGTCGAGACGCTGCGCGCGCTGGAGGAGGCACTGGAGAATTTCGCCGGCTGCGCCGTGGTGATCAGCCACGATCGCTTCTTCCTCGATCGCCTCGCCACCCATATTCTCGCCTTTGAAGGCGACGGCCACGTCGAATGGTTCGAGGGCAATTTCGAGAGCTACGAGGAAGACAAGCGGCGCCGGTTGGGCGACGCCGCCGACCGTCCGGGCGCGGGGACGTACAAGAAGCTGACTCGCTAGGCGGCGGGTCCAAGCCCGCCGCCGCTTCGGTCCCGCGCATCAGG
This sequence comes from uncultured Sphingomonadaceae bacterium, assembly GCA_964247195.1. Classification (GTDB taxonomy): domain Bacteria; phylum Pseudomonadota; class Alphaproteobacteria; order Sphingomonadales; family Sphingomonadaceae; genus JAQGLK01. The sequence goes on along the minus strand of CAXTTP010000071.1, from coordinate 1,273 downwards.
CACAGCCCAGGCCGGCAAGCCCTCGCTCAATAATAGTCGGCGGGATTCGGCGTCGGCAGCTTGCAGGCCTTGAGCCTGCCGCGATTGCAGGCTTCGGTCTGCATCCGCCATGCGGCCATGGCGTCGGCATAGGCGCGCTGCTGGTGATCATACCGACTTTGGTCGCGCATCGCATCGCGGCGGTTGGCACGCACCGCCTCGCGATACGCCGCCATGTCGTTGGCATATTGGCCCTGATTGACCGCATTGGCGACCTGCGTCGATTCGATGTCGAACTCGAGGTAGCCGCGGTTCAGGTAGTAG
>CAXTTP010000071.1:0-960 GCA_964247195.1 uncultured Sphingomonadaceae bacterium | reverse complement strand
GTTCTGGTTCACCGCATTGTTGAGGGCATTCGTCACCGGCTTCTCCTGCGCGTCGACCGCGTCGTGTTTCGGCGTGTCGACGTCGGAGCCGCGGTCCGGCGCGGCCTGGGGTGTCGGGTCGGGGTTGGGGACCTGCGCTGCCGCGGGCACGGCAATCGTCAGCGCCGCGGCCCATGCGAGTTTCCGTGCGAGCATCTGTCCACCTCCTGGTCGGTTCGATCTGCGGCTGGAACGACCATTGTGCGACCGCTGTTCCGGAGCGGCGGAGTTGTTGCGGCGCGTCATGGCGAGCAGGCGGGTTGCATGGGGCGGCGGGTAGGTTAAAGAAACGGACGCACGGGCCGCCACCAGGGGATTTCATGTCGCGCGAACGGACACGCCCGCTTTCTCCGCACCTGACGATCTGGAAATGGGGGCCGCACATGCTGGTCTCTATCCTGCATCGCGTCACCGGCAGCGCGCTCGCGATCGGCGGCACGATCCTGTTCGTGTGGTGGCTGACCGCGGCCGCCAGTGGGGCGGAGTCCTACGCCCGCTTCTATTATTACGCGGTCGACGCCGCCGACGGCGCGATGCCGGGCAGGCTGGTCAACGGCTTCGCCCGGCTGGTCGGTCTCGGCCTCACCTGGGCGTTCTTCCAGCACATGTTCTCCGGCATGCGCCACCTCGTCCTGGACACCGGCGCCGGCTATGAGCTGCGCACGAACAAGATGTGGGCGGCATCGACCCTGTTCGGATCGGCGGCGGCGACGCTGCTGGTCTGGGCTTACATCCTGACGAGGCACTGATGGGTACGGGTACCGGCATCGGCCGCGTCCGCGGGCTCGGCTCCGCGAAATCCGGGTCGCACCACTGGTGGATCCAGCGGCTGACCGCGGGCGGCAACATCCTGCTGCTGCTCTGGTTCCTGCTGTCGCTGCTGAGGCTGCCGTCGCTTGATCACAAGGCGGTGGTACTGTG
>CAXTTP010000070.1:6052-11289 GCA_964247195.1 uncultured Sphingomonadaceae bacterium | reverse complement strand
CGCTCCGCCGCCCGGGCGTGCGCCTAGCCGAGCCTCTTGCCGCCGTCGAGGCTTCCCAGCCCCGATCCGGCGGCTATAAGGCCCCACCCGCGATGGTGGGGCGTCGCCAAGTGGTAAGGCAACGGTTTTTGGTACCGTCATTCGGAGGTTCGAATCCTCCCGCCCCAGCCAGCACTCCGACGTCGACGATCGTCTCGCGGATCGCGCCGTGGCGCGGTTGTACGAAGCGAAATGGGTGCTTCTAAAATTGTCTCTCTAATCGCCGCCGTACATCATCCCCCCCGATCCAGTTGCCTCGCTTCTGGCTGAGACGAACAGGGGGAATTATGGCCGATATAGCTCCGGACCGAACTGTCGGTGTGCGACGATTTGACCGGAAGGCGCGGCCGCAGCTTCTGCGCGACAGCGCGCTGCTCGGTGGAATAGGGTCGCTGATCCTCTGTGCGGCGCCGGCATTTGCTGCCGAGGAATGCGGAGCGCCGGTCGCCGGCACGGTCACCTGCACCGCCGCCGGCAATCCCTATCCTGCCGGGATCAGCTATGCGCCGGCGACGGATCTGCATCTCGTCACCGAACCGGATGTAAATGTGGTCGGCTCGATCAACGTGAAGGGATCGGCCTTAACCCGGGTCACCAACGACGGCACCATCGTCACGACCGGTAGCGGTACCGCGCTTGCTCCCGGGGCGATCGGCGTGGCCGTCTTCACCAAGGGCAGCGCCGTGGTCGACGGCAGCGGCACGATCTCCACGAGCGGCAGCTTCGCGCACGGCATCGAGGCGATCGGGCGGGAGGATTCGTCGGTCACCATCAGCGGGCCGGTGACGACCAGCGGCGATTATTCGCTCGGCATCTACAGCGTCGCCGGCGGCGTCGCGACCGTGACCACGACCGGCAACGTCAGGACGAGCGGCGCCGGCGCGACCGGGATCTATGCCTACTCCTATACCGGCGGCGCCACGATCAATGCCGTGAACGTCGCGACCGTCGGCGACGATGCGAACGCCGTGTACGCCTACACCACCGGCTCGGGCGCGACGGTCGTGAAGACGACCGGAACGGTATCGACTGCAGGCACGGGATCGATCGGCATCTACGCAGGCTCGGCAGACGGCGACACCATCGTCGATGCCGCCGATGTCGCCACGACCGGGGCGGACGCGACGGGCATCTACAGCACCTCCTCCGCCGGGAACGCGACGGTTCGGGTTTCGGGATCCGTCTCGACGCGTGGCGACCGTTCGATCGGCATCTATGCGGGCGCTTATTATGGCACGGCGACGGTCAACGCCGTCAACGTGACGACGGCTGGCGTCGATGCACCGGGCGTCTATGCCTCCGCGGTGGGCGGCGATGCAGTCGTCTCGACGACCGGCACGGTCTCCACCAGCGGGGCGCGCTCGATCGGCATCTACAGCTATGCGTCGGGCGGCACGGCGACGGTCGATGCGGTGCGAGTCAGCACCAGCGGCGCCGATTCCCCGGGCATCGTGGCCTATGGCGACGGCGGCGCGGTCGTGACGTCCGGGCAGGTGGCGACGACCGGCACGGCGTCCAGCGCCATCCTGGCCTACAGCGCCGGCGGCGGCATCACCATAAACTCGGGGAGTGCGACCGCGGGCGGTTCCGGCGGCTTCGGCATCGGCGCGCTCGGCGCGGGACCGGTGTCCGTCACCAGCGGCACCGCGTCCGCGCTCGACCAGCCGGCGATCGCCGCGTTCAGCGGCGGCGACGCGACCTCGGTCACCGTCACCGGCCCGACCACCGCGATGCAAAGCGCCGCGATCGCGATCGGCGGCGGGACGAGCGCGTCGCTGGTGGTCGGCGCCGGCGCGACGGTTTCCGGCGGCTCGGGCGGCGTTCTCATGACGTCTGCGACCGGCTCGAGCGTCACCAACGCCGGCCACATATCGAGCGGTACCGGCTATGCGCTGGCGATCGATGGCGGGCCGAGCACCGTCACCAACTCCGGCACGATCGACGGCCGCGTTCTCCTCGCCGCCGCCGGCAGCAACATGCTCGTCAACGCGGGCACGTTCATCGCCCGCGGCGACAGCAGCTTCGGCGGCACCGCGGACGTCTTCCGCAACACCGGCACATTGTCGTTGTTGCCGGGCTCGCTGGCGGCCGGCACGGTGACCTTCACCGGCCTCGAAAGCTTCGCCAACAGCGGCACGGTCAGCCTGCTCAACGGCCACAGCGGCGACACCTTCATCCTTCCCGGCACCTTCACGGGCAGTGGCGGCAGCACTCTCGCGCTCGATCTGGCCGGCGGTCCGGCGGCGCCGACGATCGACCGCCTGACCGTCGCCGGCGCGCTGACCGGCGGCACGATCCTGGTGCCGAACGGGCTTGCCGCCAATGGCGGGCTGGTCAATTCGGCCATCGTCTTCGCGACCGGCGGCGCCGGCTCGTCGGCGACGGCGTTCGCCCTTGCCGGCGGATCGCAGACGGTGGGCTTTATCCGCTACACGGTGCTGGCCTCGACGAGCGGTGCCACCACCAGCTACGCGCTGGTCGGTGCGCCAGGCGACGCGGTGTTCCGTCCGCTCAAGCTCAACGAGGGCACCCAGAGCCTCTGGTACAAGTCGGCCGATGCCTGGAGCGCGCACATGGCGGGCCTGCGCGACGCGAAATGGAACGGCGCCGATGCCGGCCCCGGCCGCGGCATCTGGGGCCAGAGCTATGGCGAGGCGAATCTGCGCAAGTCGAGCCAGACGACGAGCGCGTTCGGTGTCGGCCGCGCGATCGGCACCAGCTACAAGCAGGATTCGTTCGGCGGCCAGATCGGCACCGATATCGGCCAGGGCGGCCCCAGCGGCGCGATCACCTTCGGCGTGACCGGCGGCTACATCAATTCGGAACTCGGCTTCCGCAGCAGCAGCGACCGCGCGCGCTACAACGTCGTTAACGCCGGCGCCTATGTGAGCTTCGTCGCGGGCGGCGTCTTCGCCAACGCGCTCGCCAAATACGACTATGCCTGGGTTTGGACGCGAGGCGGCGAGGGCGCCTATGCCGACAAGTTCCACGGCCAGTCCTATGGCGCGCAGGGCGAGCTCGGCGTCCGACTGGGATCGGACAGCTTCTATGCCGAGCCGGTGGTGACGGGTGCCTATGTCCGCACCAACCTCGGGAGCATCCACGCGCTCGGCTCGACGCTGAACTTCGACAATCTCGACGGGCTGCGCGGCAAGGCCGGGTTGCGGTTGGGCTCGTCGCGGGCGCTCGCGCGCGGCGGCAAGCTGGTGCTCTACGTGGGCGGCAACGTGGTGCACGAGTTCAAGGGCCGTGACGGCCTGACCTTCAGTTCCGGCGCGAACAGCGTCGGCTTCCGAAACGATCGCATCCCCACCTATGGCGAGGGCAAGGCCGGGTTCAACGTCGTCGCCGGCGGCGTAACCGGCTTCATCGAGGGGATCGGCAATTACAGCCACGACTACAAGGGCGGCGGCGGGCGGGTCGGATTGCTGATCAAGCTCTGACCCGATGTCGACGGCGGGACGCCAGCGCGCGCCACTCGATCCCGGCGCCACCCAGATCACGGTTTCGCGCGGGCTGGGCGGCTGGCTGCGCGCGAACCGGCTCGGCGTGGCGTTCACCTCGTACCAGACCGGACAGCTTTTCCTGCTCGGCGTGCTGCCCAACGGCAGCATCTCGTTTAACCAGCAGAACTATGTTCGCGCGATGGGGCTCTGCCATGACGACGGGCGGCTGTTCGTCGGATCGCTGTTCCAGATCTGGCGGCTGGAGAACATGCTCCGCCGCGGCGAGACGGGCAACGACGCGTTCGACCGGGTGTTCGTGCCGCGCGAGGCGCGCACGACCGGCGATATCGACATCCACGAGATCGGCGTGCTCGCCGACGGGCGGCCGATCTTCGTCAACACCCGCTATTCGTGTCTCGCGACGACCGATCCGGTGCACAGCTTCCGGCCGTTGTGGAAGCCGGCTTTCATCTCCAAGCTGGCCGGCGAGGATCGCTGCCACCTGAACGGCCTCGCCATGGCGGACGGCGTGCCGCGCTACGTGACGGCGGTGAGCCGCACCGACAGCCTCGCCGGCTGGCGCGAGCGGCGGGTGGATGGCGGTGTCGTGATCGACGTGGCGGACGATCGCGTCGTGGCCGATCAGCTGTCGATGCCGCACAGCCCGCGGATCGCCGGCAACCGGCTCTATGTGCTCGATTCGGGGCGGGGCCAGCTCGTCCGGATCGATCCGGCGACCGGTGCGCGGGAGGATATCGCCTTCTGCCCCGGCTTCCTGCGCGGGCTTGCGCTCCACGACGGGCATGCGCTGGTCACGATCTCCAAGCCCCGCGACGGCAGCTTCAAGGGCCTGCCGCTGGAGCAGGAGCTTGCCGGGCGCGGCGGCGAGGCGTGGTGCGGTCTGCTGGTGATCAACCTGCGCCATGGCGAGATCGTCGAATGGGTGAAGCTCGACGGGGCCATCGCCGAATTGTTCGACGTCGCCGCGCTCCCGGGCGTGACCTGCCCGATGTCGGTCGGCGTGGACACGCTGGAGATCGAGGGCACGATCAGCATCGCCCCCTTCGCGGACGTCAGGCGTCGCTCTGCGCGAGCAGATCCTCAATCCGAAGATCGAGCCGACGGATCGTCTCGGCGATGCGCGGCCACTGATCGTCCAGAAACAATTGGCGTTCACTCGCCCTGAGCTTGTCGGCGGCGCCGCGCGCCACGAACATGCCGACGCCGCGGCGCACCACCACCAGCCCTTCATCCTGGAAGCTCTGATAGGCCTTGGCGACGGTCAGCGGGTTGGCGGCATGTTCGGCGGCGAAGGCGCGGACCGACGGAAGCGGATCGCCGTCCCGATAGCGGCCGTCGAGGATCGCCGCGGCAATCGCGTCGCGCAGGCGCAGATAGATGGGTCTAACCTCGCGGTTCACGGCGTGATACTGTACTAACACAGTGGTGCGCGTCAAGCGAGCGGCGCGTCCCATTGCCGGACGACGCGGTCGTATTCGGGGCGCGGCCGCTCATCGAGCGGGCGGCTCGGCGAGCCGATGAAGATGAAGCCGGCGATCTTCTCGTCACCGCCGCCGAACGCATCGCGCACTGCCATCGAATAGGCCGCCCAGCCGGTCAGCCAGCCTCCGACGAAGCCCGCGGCATGCACCGCCAGCAGCAGGTTCATGCAGGCGGCGCCGGCCGAAAGCTCCTGCTCCCAGATCGGAATGTGGCTGGCATGGGCGGGCTTGGAGAGCGCGACGACGAGCG
>CAXTTP010000070.1:0-6042 GCA_964247195.1 uncultured Sphingomonadaceae bacterium | reverse complement strand
CCTGCCGCGCGAACTGCTCGATCGCTTCCAGCTCGAGCCGTCCGGCCTGCGGCTTGTCCTCCAGATAGGCGGCGCGGAGCATCGCCGCGAAGGCGTCGCGCTGGCCGGCATCGACGATCACGAACCGCCACGGCGCGAGTTTGCCATGGTCGGGCGTGCGGATCGCGACCTCCAGGATGGCGCGCAGCTGGGCGGCGTCGGGGCCGGGCGCGGCCATGTCGCGGGGCTTGCCGGAGCGCCGCGTGGCGAGCAGTGCCGAGGGGGTCGAGCGATCGTTGAACATGGTCCGCCGCTAGCAGCCCGCTTGCCGCACAACAATCTCCTTCACAGCCGCTCCGCGTCCGCTAGTCTCGGTTCGGACTGCGCCGGCGTTCCCAGCCTGCCTACAGCCGGAGCCGCGTTCCGATGGCCACGTCTTACGCCCTCCCGGCCGCGCCCAAGACCCTGCTCGGCCATCCGCGCGGCCTGTTCGTGCTGTTCTTCGCCGAGATGTGGGAGCGCTTTTCCTATTATGGCATGCGGGCGATCCTGGTCTTCTACCTGACCAAGCATTTCCTGTTCGGGCAGGAAAAGGCGTACCTGATCTACGGCGCTTATACCTCGCTCGTCTACATCACGCCGGTCATCGGCGGCTACCTCGCCGACCGCCACCTCGGCGCGCGCAAGGCGGTGCTGTTCGGCGGCTTGTTCATTGCCGTCGGCCACCTGATGATCGCCTTGTTCGAGGGGCCGGCCGGCGCCCAGGCGGGCTATGTCGACGCCTTCTACCTGGCGCTGGCGTTCATCATCGTCGGCACCGGCTTCCTCAAGGCCAATGTCGCCGTGATCGTCGGCGAGCTCTACCCGCGCGACGACGCGCGCCGCGATCCGGCCTATTCGATCTTCTACATGGGCATCAACGTCGGCGGCGCGATCGGCCCGATCATCTGCGGCGTGCTGGGCGAGCGCTACGGCTGGGGCTGGGGCTTCGGCGCGGCGGGCGTCGGCATGCTGCTGGGCCTCGTCAACTTCGTCCTGTTCCGCCCGGCCCTCGGCGGCGCCGGCGAGCCACCCTCGCCGGCGCTGCTGCGCGCGCGCGGGCCGGTCGGCCTGTCGCACGAGTGGACGATCTATGCGGGCGCGCTGCTGGGCGTCGCGGTCGCCTGGGTGCTGATCCAGAACCAGCGGTCGGTCGGCTGGCTGCTGCTCGTCTTCGCGTTGCTCACCTTCCTGTTCGTGCTCTGGCGCGCGATCCGCACGCTGACGCGGGTGGAGCGCGACCGGATCTTCGGCGCCTTGTTCCTGATCGCGCTCAACCCCTTGTTCTGGGGACTGTTCGAGCAGGCCGGATCGTCGCTCAACGTGTTCACCGACCAGCGTGTCGACCGCAGCATATTCGGCTTGACCGTTCCGGCATCGGTGTTCCAGTCGATCAACTCAGTGTTCATCATCGTCTTCGCGCCGCTCTTCGCCTGGCTGTGGACGGTGCTGGGCCGCCGCCGGCTGGAGCCGAGCGCGCCGGCCAAGTTCGGGATCGGGCTGGTGCTCGTCGGCGGCGGCTTCCTCGTCCTGGTAGCCGGCGCCGATGCGGCGGGAAGCGGGCTCACCCCGGCGATCTTCATCTTCCTCGTCTATCTGTTCCACACCTTCGGCGAGCTCTGCTTCTCGCCGGTCGGGCTGTCGGCGATGACCCGGCTGTCGGTGGCGAGCATGGTCGGCTTGATGATGGGCACCTGGTATCTCGCCATGGCCGGCGGCGAATATATCGCCGGCCTGATCGCCGAGGCGACCGGAGGTGCCGACGTGCCGGCCGACCGCATCCTGCACGTCTATTCGCACATCGGCTGGTTCGCGGTCGCCGGCGGCATCGGCGTCGTGCTGGTCAGTCCCATCGTCAAGCGGCTCATGCACCTCGATACGATCGGCGCCGATCCGGCAGCCCCTGCGCTCGCCGGCGCGGCGGCGATCGGCGAGCCGGCGGCGACGGGAACGCGCGTCGGCGAGGCGCGCCGGCACTGAATTCCGGGTACGTTTGCACGCCGTTCACGCGCGGCGTTATAGACGGTGCTCCGCAACGGATGGATCGGGACGGATGGGACGCAGATATTTCGGTACCGACGGCATCCGCGGTCGCACCAACGAAGCGCCGATGACGGCGGAGATCGCGATGCGCGTCGGCCAGGCCGCCGGCACCCGCTTCCTGCGTGGCGACCATCGTCATCGCGTGGTGATCGGCAAGGATACGCGGCTGTCCGGCTATATGATGGAATCGGCGCTGGTCGCCGGCTTCACCAGCGTCGGCATGGACGTCGTGCTGGTCGGACCGATGCCGACGCCGGCGGTGGCGATGCTGACCCGATCGATGCGCGCCGACCTCGGCGTGATGATATCGGCGAGCCACAACCCGTTCGCCGACAACGGGATCAAGCTGTTCGGCCCCGACGGCTACAAGCTCTCGGACGAGGACGAGCTGGCGGTCGAGCGGCTGATCGAACAGGAGCCGAAGCTCGCCGCGCCCGCCGAGATCGGCCGCGCCCGCCGCGTCGAGGATGCGCGCGGCCGCTACATCCATTCCGCCAAATCGAGCTTTCCCGAGCATCTCCGCCTCGACGGACTGCGCATCGTCGTCGATTGCGCCAACGGCGCCGCCTATCAGGTCGCCCCCTCGGCGCTGTGGGAGCTGGGCGCGGAGGTGATCGCGCTGGGCGTGACCCCGAACGGCGTCAACATCAACGAGAAGAGCGGCTCGACCGACCCGGCTGCTCTCCGTGCCAAGGTGATCGAGGTCCGCGCCGATATCGGCGTCGCGCTCGACGGCGATGCCGACCGGCTGATCGTCATCGACGAGAAGGGCCATGTCATCGACGGCGACCAGCTGATGGCGCTGATCGGCGCGTCGTGGGCGCGGCGCGGCCTGCTGCGGGGCGGCGGCATCGTCGCGACGGTGATGTCCAACCTCGGTCTCGAACGCTTCCTGGAGGGCCAGGGCCTCGTCCTGCACCGCACCCAGGTCGGCGATCGCTATGTCGTCGAGGCGATGCGGGCCGGCGACTTCAACGTCGGCGGCGAGCAATCCGGCCACATCATCCTCTCCGATCACGCCACCACCGGCGACGGTCTCGTCGCGGCGCTGCAGGTGCTGGCGGAGCTGGTCGAGAGCGGCCGCCCGGCGAGCGAGCTGCTCCGCCAGTTCGATCCGCTGCCGCAACTGCTCCGCAACGTCCGCTTCGCCGGCGGCCAGCCGCTCGACGCCGTGACCGTCAAGCAGGCGATTGCCGAGGGCGAGGCGCGGCTGAACGGCACCGGCCGGCTGGTGATCCGCAAGTCGGGCACCGAGCCCCTGATCCGGGTGATGGCGGAAGGCGAGGACGAGGCGCTGGTCGGCGCCGTCGTCGACGACATCTGCAAGGCGGTCCAGAGGGCCGCCTGATGATCCCACGCGTGCTCGTGATCGCCGGCTCGGATTCAGGCGGCGGCGCGGGCATCCAAGCCGACATCAAGACGATCACGATGCTCGGCGGCCATGCGATGACCGCGATCACCGCGATCACGGCGCAGAACACGCTGGGCGTGAGCGACGTCCTCACCGTTCCCACCGCCATGGTGATGACCCAGTTCGACGAGGTCGTCGGCGACATCGGCGTCGATGCCATCAAGATCGGCATGATCGGCTCGGCCGAGACCGCGCACGCCGTCGCCGACCGGCTGGAGCGGATGCCGGCCGTCCCCGTGGTGTTTGATCCGGTGATGATCGCGACCAGCGGCGACCTGCTCGCCGATCCGGAGACGGTGCGCGCGTTCGAGGCGCTGATCGCGCGCAGCACCGTCATCACCCCCAATGCCGACGAGCTCTCCGCGATCAGCGGGCTGCGCCTCGCCTCGGAGACCGATATCGCCGAGGCGGCGCGACAGATCATCGACACCTTCGGATGCGCGGTGCTGGCGACCGGGCAGAAGCTGCCGGGCGGGCAGATCGCCTACGCGGAGAGCCAGCGCATGCTGAGCGGGGCGATGCTGTTCGACCTGCTCTACAGCGGCGAGGGCAGCGCCTGCCAGGAGTGGCGGTTCGAGGCGAAGCGGATCGACACGATCCACGATCACGGCACCGGCTGCACGCTCGCCAGCGCCATCGCCGTAGGACTGGCCGGGCGGATGCCGCTGCCCGAGGCGGTCGCACGCGCGCGCGACTATGTGCGTGCCGCGTTGATGGCGCCGCCGCGCCTTGGCGGCGGGCGCGGGCCGATGGGTCATGCGCTGGGCGTGGTGCCCTTCGACCGGATCAGCTGACCGGGAGGTCGCCGAGGAGTGCGTTGAGCTCGACCGGTTCCAGCGGCGCCATGAACGCGCAGCCGACCTTCTCGCCCTCGGAACGCACGACGATCGCGTGCGGCGAACGTCCGTTCGGCAGGCCCACGCGCAGCAGCATGCCCGGCTTGAGCGCGAGCGGCACGACCGCCCGGAAGCCGCTGAGCGAGAGATCGTCTATCTTGATGGCGACCGGTTCGCCCGCCGGCAACCGCGCCGTCGCGAAGATCTCCACCGCAATCCGCTCACCGGTACGGGGATCGACCTTGGTCCGTGTCTTTCTTCCGAACGCCATCCTGATCGCCTTCCGCGCGCACCACCCACAGGCTTGCCGCAATTGCGTCAACGCCGCGTTACCGATCGGTGGATATTTGCACCGCTTTCGCGCAAACTTTCCACCACGCTCCGCCGGCCGGCGGCGAACAAGCTGTGGATGGATTGACGCGGTCGCTGGCGTCGCCCGCGGGGCTTGGCTAGAGGCTGCGTATGCCCCGCCCTTCGTTCAAGCTCGAACGCCCGCATCCCGCGCCCCTGGCTGGTGTGGATGAGGCCGGGCGGGGGCCGCTCGCCGGGCCGGTGGTGGCCGCCGCAGTGGTGCTCGACCGGCGCAAGGTGCCCAAGGGCATCGACGATTCCAAGAAGCTTTGCGCCGGGCGGCGGATGGAACTCTGCGCCGAGATCCGGTTGAAGGCGTGCGTCGGCGTCGGCACCGCCACGGTCCAGGAGATCGACCGGATCAACATCTTCTGGGCGACCATGCTGGCGATGGAGCGTGCGGTCGACGCCCTTATCGAATGCCTCGGCGCGCCGCCGGCGATGGTGCTGGTCGACGGCAACCGCCTGCCGCGCTGGCGGCATGTCGCGACCGCGATCGTGTCCGGCGACGCGCTCTGCCTGTCGATCGCCGCCGCCTCGATCGTCGCCAAGCATGAGCGCGACCGGATGATGCTCGATCATGACCGCGAGCATCCCGGCTATGGCTGGGCCTCGAACAAGGGCTATGGCACCGCCGATCATCGCGACGCGCTGGCGCGGCTCGGGCCGACGCCGCTCCATCGCCGCAGCTTCGCGCCCGTGGCGCAGGCCTCGCTGCCGTTCGCGCCGGCGGGAGCGCTATAGCGGACGGCTGAGTCCTTTCGGCCACACCACAACCGGTTGAGTCCGGCGGCGCGTGCCGGACTCAACATGCTGTGGCCGGACTCGTTACGTTCGCCGATTCACCACGCGACGACCCCGAACCGCGCCATCGCCCGCCCGCTTGACCCGCGACTCTGCCTCCCACAGGCTCGATTGCGGGGAACGGATCGGGGGCCGTTTATGGCTGTTGCCAGGCAGGCGCGCGCGGGGATCGGCAGGAAGGCGGAGCGGCCGGCGCTGAGCCTGCTGTCGCTCGATACCGTGATCGAGGGCGATTGCGTGGCGGCGATGCGGGCGATGCCCGATCGGTCGGTCGACATGATCTTCGCCGATCCGCCCTATAATCTCCAGCTCGGCGGCGACCTCTACCGGCCCGAGGGAGGCCGCGTCGATGCGGTCGATAACGACTGGGACAAGTTCGCGACGTTCGAGGTCTACGACCGCTTCACCCGCGACTGGCTGGCCGAGGCGCGACGCGTGCTGAAGGACGACGGCACGCTCTGGGTGATCGGCAGCTACCACAATATCTTCCGGGTCGGCACCGCGCTGCAGGATGCGGGCTACTGGATCCTGAACGATATCGTCTGGCGCAAGACCAACCCGATGCCCAACTTCAAGGGC
>CAXTTP010000069.1:0-11315 GCA_964247195.1 uncultured Sphingomonadaceae bacterium | reverse complement strand
GACTATGCCACCGCATCGCTCGGGCAAAGGCATTTCCAATGGGCCGTGTCCCAGACCTACCTCAAGCCGCTGATGGTGCATTGAGCCACCGAGACAGCGACGTCCGCCTCAATCGAGTGATCGACGTTTGGCGATCTGGGCCGCCCACTCGGCCTGTTCCCTGTCAATGGTGCCGTTCTGCGAGCTGGAGTTAAAGCGCCCCGCCGTCCTGGCAGGGAAATGAAGCGGGGCGCGGCCCGAATGGCTGAGTGCTCCCTAGCGCGATGCCGTTGCCCGGACCTTAACGCCCCGCCGGCGTGAGATTCCGGCGGGGCGCGGCCCGTTCCGGCAGGTCAGGGCTTAGCCCCAGACTCCTGATCTTCATTGTGGTTCCGCAGGTTCATATGCACGATCCCGGTGTGGGACATCCGCCGTAATCCCCCCTCCTCAACGCCGACAGCGTGCCGTGGTGGGGCTCTTCGTCGCTACCTGCATGGCCGAGGCGGGCATCGCGCCCGCTCCGATTGCCGTCCGCGCAAAGGCGTGGGCGACCCGGGGCCTGCCGACCAAGCCGCGCGTCGGCGCCCTGCTGGTCTTCGCGCGCGACAGTGGCGGTCACGTATCGTTCTGCGTCGGCGAGGAAGAAACGCACTACCATGCGTCGCCGGGCCACTTGGCGCCGAACTTCGCGTAGCGTCTTGGGGTCGGTGCGGAGGCGGCCACGGTTGCGCATCAGCTCGCGACGACGTTGAACAGGCCCCCGCGGATCGCCGCTGCCAAGCAGCGCACAGCCGGTTCACCCTGCGCCGCAATGATATTCGGGACGCGCGCCATCTGTGCCGCGATACGCTCCGAGTGGAAGCGCTTCACCTCGATGTAGGTCTCGAAAGACGGCAGGTAGAAGTCGAGTGTTTGGCCGGGGTTCGATCCCTTGCGTTTGAAATCGACGCCAGCCTCGACGAGCGCAGCCTCGATCATCTGTTCCATCGGATCGGTGGCTTGCAGCCGGGCGCCGGGACCTGCGGGCAACGAGCGAAGCGCCTGAACCGCGGCAGCGGTGCGGTGGCTGATTTCGGCGGCGCCGCGTTCCATCTGACCAATATAATCGCGGCTGAGACCGAGACGTTTCGCGAACTCCGCCTGGGTCAAGCCAAGGTGATTGCGCCGGGCGCGCATGCCCGTTCCGTCCATCTTTGCCTCCACAAACACGGATGGGCTAGCCGAGCGAGTACGCCACGATCCGATTTGCCCGCCATAATAGGCGCAATATCCTGCCGTGAGACCGGTGATCGGCGCCCACCACCAGCCTTTAGTGCGATGTCTCACTTCGCTGGCTCAGGGGAGCGACATACTCAACGGACAGCTACCACGGATGGGACCGGCACGTCACGCCGGGCTCTCGCGGAGCGGCCGGCTCACCCATCGGCGAGCACAAGGGCATGTTTCGAGAAAGGACGGTTAGTGGAGCGGAAAGTCCGCGCCCAACTCGAAGGTTGCGGTATCCTGCTCGCCGATCTTGAATTGCTGCGCGAGCACCGGAACGGTGTTCTCCAGATAGTCGGCAACACCGAACGCCGTGACTGCCTCGGCGCCTTCCCCCAACGCCTCGCCCGAAAGACCCTTCATCAACGCATAGGTGAAGACGCCGTGCTTCAGACTTTCGAGTTCGTGCGCCTCTTCCTGCTGCTGGGTCGCTGCATACACCACGATGCCCGTCGAGCGGCTGATGTCGCTGAGCAGGCGCATGTAGAGGCTGCGCTGCCGCAGGAACGGGCCGAACGCCGTGGCCGACTGACAGGCATCGATCGCAAGCACGATACGCCGAGCATTGATCTTGACCAGTGCTGCCTGCAGTTCCGAAGCCGACACGGTGGTCGCCCGGAGGGCATCCTGGTTACGGATGTCCGTGCCGTAAGGCGCGAACAGCCATTCCTCCGCGCTGAGCGCCACGCCGTGCCCGGCCAGGTAGACGACTACCGTGTCTTCCGGCCGGCTTGCCTCGCCGATGCTGGCGATTGCGTTGAGGATGGCACTTTTTCCCGCAGCATCATCGAGCAGGGTCATGCCAACCGCGTTGCCGAACAGGGTAGACGGCGCCTTGAAGGTGTCGACGACGCCGACCGCGTCGGCAACCGCAAGGTTCAGCGGCGGCACCCCGTTCGAGTAGCTGTTGATGCCGACCGCCAGGATCCGGAGCGTTCCCTTGACCTCTTCGCCGGCAAACGATGCGCCGCTCCGCGCCGACCAGGCCAGGAGGTTCTTCTCGCTGGTGGCCGAAGCGCGGAACGTGTTCAGGCCCGCCTTGGGCACGACCTTGAACACAGCCACGCGGAGGCGATGGGTTCCATCATCATAATCACGGGTCTGCACCATGGACCCGGCATCAACCACCTTGCCGTTGTGGAAGAGCCGCAGGTCCTGAATGCCCCCGCCGCCATCTTCGGCCACGACGACGACCGGGAACGGCTTGTTGGCAGCTCGCGTCTCGCCTGAAGGCACGACGACCTTGACCGAGGGCGGAGCACGCATTCCTTCGGCAGGACTTGCCGGGGCCGATTTGGCGCCGTCGCCGCCCGCGATCAGCCGCGACAGGATCGCCGGCTCGAAATAGTCCGTCGCGAACTGCTGGAGATCGAAGGATTGATCACCCTGCTTCCAGCTTATTGCCGCCATTCCCCGCGTGCTCCCGTCGAACCTTCCCGCATTGTCCAGCACGGCCCAGCCGCGCGCCGTTGTTACGAGCTGGCCCAGCTTGTGCCCATCGGCTGTGCTGAGGAGCTTGACGTTCCCGGTCTGATCGATCGCAAGTACTGCGTCGGCGCTTACAGGCAGGACGGCGCGCAGCGGCTCGCTTGCCTCGAAAAGGCGCCGCGTCCGCCCAGTCACTACGTCCAGCGACATCACCGTGCGCGCACCGTGGATCAGCGTCGCTGTATCGGCGGCACCGTCCAGGCGCGCGGCCGCAATGTCGGTATGTCCGGGGGGCAGGCGGCTAGCGGGGGCGGCATCTCCGTGCCAGCGATAGCAGGAGCCGTCCGCGGCCAGGATGATCAGCGCCGAGGAGGCGCCACTCTCGAAGCCCACTGAGACCGGACGCGCGGAGAGTTTCGTCGAGCCTGCGACGCGGCGTGCGGCCACGTCCCAAATTTCGACCGTGCCGTCGCTGGCAGCAATCGCGCCACGGGTTCCGTCGGCATCAAGCGCGAGTGCGGCTACGGCCGCACCACCGCCGGGACGAAGCGGAAAGGACTGGGCCAGATCGGCGACAGTCACAGATCCACCTGCCGCGCCATGAAGGAAAAGCCGGCCATCCGACCTCACCGCGACGGCGGTGGCACCCCCTATCGGACCGCTCAAGCGGGCGATCTCGCTGCCCTTGTGCAGATCCCATAGGCCGAGAGCTCCCGAGTGGAGCGATAGCAGCGCGAACCGCTCATCCGCGCTCTCGGCCGCCGCCACTGCGGAAAGATCGTCACGCACGGCCAGCTTGGGGTAGAGCCGGTTCGCGATGAGCAGGCTGGACGCACCTCCGAGCAGGCCGATGATCCGCTTGGTGGATTTCGAGAGTCCACCTGCCGGCCGGTTAAGGTCGGTCCCCATGTTGACCTTGTGGCCAACCCTGTCCGCGACCGCGGCAGCGATCAGACGAGAGGCGAGCACTTGGTCTATGGGAAGGTCCGGTTCGGCAGCGAGCAATGCCGGGTTGCCGAGGAGCATCATCATCAAGGCCAGCGACAACTTGATCGTAACGCGTCCACCCTGCTCGCGACCTCGACAAGCACCGCGCACGCGCCACATTAGCCCCCCCAAAGACCGGTTCCCTGCGTGAAAAGCGCTCTCTGGTAGCAGACCGATTGTCAACGCCAGCCGCTAATCGCGTCGTTGCCGTGAGAGGACGGCGCCACCCGTAGGGACGCTCCACTCGGCGATGCTTTTGGTGGAGGGGGCTTCCCTCATTTTGGGCCAATAAGTGTCTGAGTTAAGCTGCTTTCTTCGCAGCCGATCCGTCCGCTACCCCCTTCCCTACCCCCAAATTGGTTTCTTTAGTTGCGACGGGACACTGCTCCATCCAGGCGAGGACCTCGTTCCGGCTCCACGCCACTACCCCGCCGCCGAGGTCGCGTCGCTGTGGGAAGGTGCCTGCCTCGGCGCGCGCGTAGATCGTCGACCGCTTCAGCGGCACCATTTCCATCACCTTGGACAGGCGGATCAGTCGGTCAGGCTCGTTCATATCGCGCGTTCCGGAAAGGGGTTGTTGTTCGCCGCGGCGAGGATCGTCGTGGTGACGAGGTTGCGCATGAGCACCGACGAGAACGGCTCGACGCTGGCGCGCAGACCGGACGCCGGCAGGCACAGTTCGTCATGGCGATCGATGCGGCCGGCGAAGCTGGCGAAGCGCCTCACCGCCGCCTCCCGTCCCGGCACGGCGCGCACCGCCCGCCGACCAGCCGCGGCATGTCCTCGCCGCATTCCGCGCACTCGCCGGGGACGCCGGCGGGCACGATCACACGGGCCGCGCGCAGGCTCTGCTCCAGATGCAGCTCCTGCATTTCGGCTGCGAGGTCGATCACGTCAGCCACTGGTGCTGCTCCTCGTTCTGGGGATGCCGGACCCGCTCCGGCGCCTGACCCGGTGATTGTCAGGCGGCTGCGACGAGGCTAGCGAATGCCTCCCCGCGGTCAGGGGATCGGCCTGACCCGAAGCGTCGGCCCGACAATCGACTGTCGGCGGCGGGGACTGTGAAGCGCGGCTCACGCGGCTGCCCTATGAATCGGCACGACCTCACCGCCGACGCGCTCGCCATCGTCGGGGTCGTCGGGATCGTCCTCGCGCTCTTCCCACTGGCTGCAGACCGCCTCGTCGACGGTGCACGGCCATAGGCCCTCGACCCGCCCTGGCGCCGTCTGGACAGGCGTCGGCGGACCGAAATGGCACGCGCCATAGCCGTCGCGAGGGAGCGGGTTCCGGAGTTCGGTCGCGATCAGCGAGCCGCCCTCCCACCAGTGAGCGCAGGTGCCGCAGCAGCGGGCGGGGAGCGCGGTCACGGCAGCACCGCCAGCACGATCGCGTAGGCAAACCCGGCCGCCGGCGCGGCAGCGAGGACGACGAGCGCCTGGGCGATCGACATCGGGCTGTTGAGGAAGGGGCGGCTCAGCATGGCTGCGCCTCCACGCCTGCGCGCTCGAACCGGCCACACCATTCGGTGCCGTAGGTCGCCGGGAAGATCCTGGCGCTGTGCACGCGGCAGACGGTCGCGACGTCGTCGGGGTTATAGTTGTCGGCGGTGTTGCCGAGTGGCGGGATCGTCATGCGCGCCATGTGGTCGAGCACGATCGGCGGGTTGCGACGGCACCAGCCAAAGCTCTCGCTGCCGTCCTCGCTTTCGCCATCGCCGCGCTCAGCGAGCCAGAACCGGCAGGTGTGGCATGCCTCAGCCATGAGCGTCCTCCATCGCTTCGTTCCCGGACCTGGCGGCGGCAGCGTCTTCGCGAGCGGCCTGCTCGACCGGGCTGCTGAACCCCATTCTCGACAGCAACCGAAGGCCGAGGAGCGCAGCGGCTTCTTCGACCACCGGCCACGCCTCCTCCACGCTCACCGCGTGTCCCTGCCCGGTGAGTTGACCGAGCACGAGAAGCTTCACCGCCGCGCCCATTGGCGTGCTGGCGGGCGTCTCAAGGATGCGGCTCTCGATCGTCGTGAACGCGGCTACCAGAGCGTCGCCTTGCTCATCGGGAAGGCCCGCTCCGGGCTCGTCGCTGTTGCAGTAGCCCAGCACCGCATCGCGCTCGTCGAGCCACGCGCGGTGCGGGTCTTTCACGTCATCAGTGCAGGCCAAGCGGCCGATGTCGGCGCGTATCGCTTCGAACATTTCCTCCGTCGGCAAGCACTCGGCGAGGGTGGGCAATGCCATCTTGTCGGCCAGGGCGGCCAAGTCAGGCGCGGGTATGAAGATCAGCCGATCCTCTGCCGCGTGCATGGCGAGCATCTCGGGATTGTTGTCCGCGCGCGGTTTCGGCAGCGCTTCATAGGCCGATTGTGCCGAGAAGAACGCAGCGTGCGCCGTAGACCAAGCTGAATTGGCCGGCGGCGCGAGGAACCGCTTAGCCTCCTCTTCGAGCATGTCGTCCCAGCAGTCAGTGTCGCGGCCGCCGCCGTGGGCGATCAGGTACTTGATCGCGAACGCGCGCAGATCCGGCGACGGACAATCCATCAACGGGTCTTCGGCGTCGTACCGCGCTTTGATTAGTCGATCAGCCTCCTCTTCGTGCTCTACCGGAATAGCGTCAACCGCAGCATTCCGCTCCGGTCCGACTGGTAGATGATCGAGGTACGGTGCGAAATACTTCGCGTTGTAGGCGTCTTCCGCCTCTTTCGCAGCGCGATAGGCGGCGAGCAGCTGGGGCCATGCGCTCATGCGTCACCGTCCAGGAGCCGCTGTACGGCCTCCTTAGCGCGGGTCTGCTCGTCGCGAAGCACCATGCAGATCCGGTGCATTGTCCGGCCGTAGGAGCGAACGCGCTCTATCAGCCAGTCATCGGCGGCGCGCTGCAGCTCCTCAGAGTGCCGATCAAGCACATCCGCGAGAGTCTCGATGTTGTAGAGCGCGGCTCCGGCGGACGACAGTTCATCGTCGGTCGTCCGGATGTCCGCATCGACTGGTTCGGTGGTGGTCGCCAGCATAGCCGCCTCCTGCTCAAGGAAGCAGGATCAGACCGTCATAGGCTCGGTGCTACGCGGAGACCGCGAACGTGCCGGCTTGGCCCTGCTCATCAGCTCGCCGCGGGGGCCTTAGCCGATGAGCATCCAATAGGCGGCTATTAACCACTCGCCAATAGCTCTCTATTAACTATGCTTTGCGGCCGATCCATACGAGGCGTCCGATCAGGCGCACCTCCTCATCGGATGCCTCAAAGTTCTCGATTACAGCATTATCGGACATGACCAGCAGCTTCCCGGCCGGGAGACGGCGAAGGCGCTTCACCATACCTACTTCGCCATAGGTCAGTGCCCAAATACGATCCTGCTGGGTAATGCGAGCTTGTGCCCGATCAATAAGAAGAGTGTCGTTGTCCAAGAGAGTTGGAAACATCGAATCACCAACTCCCGTAGCTACGAAAAGACTCTGTGGCGGAGAGCGCGTTATTTCCGAAAGCCAGTTCAGATCAAAATGCTTCCAGCGGGTTTCCGGATAATCCTCAATAAACGTACCGCCTCCCATGCCATAGCTTACCTCTATCTCTTGAACACGCGTAAGTCCTAACTCCTCCAAAGTTTCCTCTGGTGACGGTCGGCCTTCCAGCACGCCCTGTGACGTGGGATCATCAGTAGAACCCAAAAGGTATGACGTCGTGACGCCTAGCGCGGCGGCGATGTCGGGCAAGAATCGAGATCGCTGGGTAGATCCATCCAGGATCTGCTGGATTGCCCCCTGCGTTGCGCCCACGGCCCGTGCCAGACCCGCTTGCGATAGACCCATGCGGTCCATCCGGTCACGAATGCGATCAGTCTTCATTCTCCCGCGGTATCACACCGCTTGAATAGGCGGCTATTGCATTTAGCTATTCGTTGTACCAATAGTGGGCTATTCGTGGTTAAAGCGGGAAAATCGTGACGCCAGCAGCAGCCCTCGATCTCGCGCTCCACAGAGCGGGAAGCCAGGCCAAGCTGGCGGCCATATGCGGCTGCACGCAGGGCGCAGTCTGGCAGATGCTCAAAAAGCCCAGCGCCCGGCTCTCCGTACCCTACGTACTCAAGGTTGAAGCGGCGTTTGGGATCTCGCGCCACGACCTGCGGCCAGACGTATATCCAGCTCCCGCGGATCAGCCGATCGATCCCTCCGAACAGGCGGCGGCTTAAATCAATGCCAGCCACAGGCCTGACCGCCGGCCGCCGTGCCGGGCGATCAGCAACGGACAAGGCCGAGCTCCGGCGCCGCATCGGCGAGGGAAGCGGTGGCTAGGCCGTTCCCGCCGTCGTTACTCAGCGTCGAGAGCGAGGTCATGATCCTCGCGGCCTTGATGAGCGACAACAGCCGCGTGGACGCCGTGGCCGATGTTCTCGCCCCTGAGGATTTCGGCGAAGGCATCTATGGCCGGCTATTCGCCGCGATCGTCGACGCTGTCGCGCAGCGTCGGTCGGCCAATGCAATCATCGTCGCCTCGCTGTTTCAAGGCGACGATGCCTTCGAAGCAGCCGGTGGGCGAACGTTCCTGTTCGGACTGACAAACGCCGTTACTGCGCTCATCGATGTTGTCGGCGTGGCCCGGCATGTCCGCGACCTTGCGGTCCGCCGGCGGCTGTTCGCCCAGATGGATGCGAGCGCAGCCGACCTGGCCGATCTCAACCGACCCATCGACACCGTCATCGCTGAGCACGACGCGGCAACCACCGGCGCGGTGGAGCGAACTGACCCGAACCAGTTTAGGAGCGGCGCCGACTGCGTCGATGAGGTGATTGCCAGCTTCGACCGAACGGTGATCGGGGTAACGAGCGGCGCCGTCGCCGGCATGGATCGGCTCGCCGGGGCGGTTCGGCCGGGCTGGCTCGGCATCGTCGCCGCGCGCCCGGGCATGGGGAAGACCGCCGCGCTGGTGAGCTACATGCGCGGCACCGCAAGCCGCGGTCACCACTGCCTCTTCGCCAGCCTCGAGATGACCTGGGAAACGCTCAGCATGCGGCTGATCGCGGACCATTGCCACGCGATCGGTCAGCCGGTGCCATTCGGCCCGATGGTCGAAGGCAAGCTCTGGGATCAGCACAAGCGGACGGTCTTCCGCGTTCGCGACGATATCGCCGCGCTGCCGCTGAAGATCATCGACAAGCGCTGTCACACCCTCGGCCAGCTGCGCCGGGCGATCCGTCGTCGCAAGCGAGAGGTCGCCGCGATCGGGCAGAAGCTTGAGCTGGTCATCGTCGACTATCTGCAGCTGCTCAGCCCAGATCGGCCGGCCCGATCGGAATATGAAGCGGTGTCCGAGGTCAGTCGCGAACTGAAGATCATGGCTGGCGACGAGAACGTGGCGATCATTGCGCTCTCGCAGCTCAGCCGCTCGGTCGAACAGCGCACCGATCATCGGCCGGCGCTCTCCGACCTGCGTAGCAGCGGGCAGATCGAACAGGACGCCGACTTCGTGATCTTTCTCCTGAGCGAGGAATATTACATCCGGAAGACGGAGCCCGAGCCCGAGACACTCGAGCGCGAGGCCTGGCAGCTCAAGCTCGCCAAGGTCGAGAACACGCTTGAGTTCATCTGCGCAAAGCACCGACACGCGCGCGAGGGCAACTTCTTCGGGCGGTTCTACCGCGACTTTCAGGCCGTCCGCTGATGCGACGGCAGCACCCAGGAGCGACACGATGAGCGGCTGGTATCGCATGCACCGCGGCTGGATGGATCATCCGGTATTCGGCGGCGAGGAGTTCAGCCGCCGCGACGCGTTTCAATGGCTAATCCAGCAAGCGTCCTTTCGGCCCGCGTCCGTCCACGCCCCCGGCGGGCGGATTGACCTCGAACGGGGGCAGCTCGCGCACTCGCTGCGCTACATGGCGGCCGCCTGGAAATGGTCCGAACCGAGGGTGCGTCGGTTTCTGAAAGCGACGCAGGAAGCGAGAATTATCGACGCAGCGGTCGACGCAGGGCAAACAGTCATAACGATCTGTAATTACGACAAATATCAGTTCCAAGCAGACGCGACCGACGCAGCATCCGACGCAGCCGCGACGCAGGGACGCTGCGTCGGCGACGCAAAGAAGAAAGAAGGAAAAGAAAAGGAAGAAGAAGGGTCGCGCCTACGCGCGCGAGACCGCGAGATTTATGCCTTCGAGGGGAGGGTGATCCGGCTCGCCCAAGCCGACTTCGATTCGTGGCGAGCCGCCTACCACGGCATCCCCGACCTGGTCGCCGAACTCACATCGATCGACGCGTGGTTCGGCGGTCGTGACGAAGCCGCTCAGAAGTCGTGGTTCCACCAGACGCCGAAAATGCTCAACCGAGCCCATCAGGCCGCGCTGGCAGCGAGCAAGCCCAAGCCGGTCGACAACCTCGTGCACTTCGATGCGTCGATCCGGCGAATGGAACGGTTCGAGCGGGAGGAGGCCGCCCGGGCGGAGCGTGAACAGGCCGAGCGCGCTGCCGGAGAAGGGCGGTGAGCCGCACTCGCACTCCCCGCGCCGGCGAGCAGGCCGATCGGCTGGAAACCGTGAAGGTCATGGTCCGCGACCTCGCCGACGCTATGCCGACCATGGCGCGCGAGCTGCGCCGCAACGCGATCGAGACGCTCGACGACGTGATCGCCGATCTGCGGGGGAAGCGATGACGGACGAAACCGGCAACCGTTCGACGCGCATCGCGGCAGCGCGTGCGGAGCTCGCGCGACGTCACGCCGAGGATCCTGGTGCAGTCGAGCGGTACGAGGCTCGGCAGGCGCGGCTGTCGGCGGTGGCTCGACGCCAGCGCGACAGGCTGGGCAGCGAAGGCGGCTGGTGCATCCTGCGGACTGCCAGCCGCAGCACGCTGACGCTGGCGACGTCGCTCGCCGGCGCGGGCATCGAGGTGTGGACGCCCGTCGAGAAGCGCGCGCGCCGCACCTTGCGGGGCAAGCGGGCACGCGCCGCGCACGATGTAGCGATCGCGCCCCGGTTCGTGTTCGCGCGTGCCGATCGGCTGTTCGATCTCGCGCGCATCGCCGCCGATCCGGTCAGCCCGCACCCTGCCTTCGCCATCTTCCACCACGCCGGCCGGGTGCCGCTCATCGCCGACCGGGAGATCGCCGGGCTGCGACGGGAGGAAGATCGGGCGCACCATGCCTGGGAAAAGGCGGAACGGGACAGCACCAAGCCTCCGGCGTTCACGGTCGGTGCCGCCGTCCAAATCGAACAATCGGCGTTTGCCGGGCTGACGGGCACCGTAGAGGAGCAGCGTGGCCGGAGCGTGCTGGTAAACCTCGTCGCCTTCGGCCGCGAGATGGCGCTCGAAGTAGACGCTTGGCATATCCTTCCGGTTGAGCTACAGGCCGGTTAGCCTGGCTAGGGCACCGCTGCATGAGCAGCCCTGCGGGTTTGAAGGTCTGAGGATCGCGCCCGCCACCTAATCGACCCGGATTGCTCCGGGCGAAGTTAGAGACCTGCCCGAAGGATCAGCGGTCAACGGGCGGTTATCCCGTTTCAATCGGAAATGGCGTAAAGAGCGGCCAGCACCGATTCGTGAAGAAGGCGCCGTCCCACCTGCTTCGACCCCAGCAGGACGACGCCCCCTCCACCCGGATGCGACCGGGATGGCTCGGCAACGGGGGTTGCCGGGCCATCTTTGTTAGCATCCTCAGCTGCTCGTTTGTCGTTGT
>CAXTTP010000068.1:0-11411 GCA_964247195.1 uncultured Sphingomonadaceae bacterium | reverse complement strand
GCAGGACGCGCTGCGCGCGGACGGCTATCAGGTGATCGGCGGCAGCGCTCATGGCGACCGGCTCGAGAATGATCGCGGCTTCGCGCAGCGCCTGCTCGCCGAGCTCGGCTTTCCCGCCGGCCACGTCTGGGAATTCGCCGACGGTGCCGCCGCGGACGCGTTCGTCGCCGCGCGGCCCGCGCGTTACGTCCTCAAGTTCAGCGGCGCCGACCACAGCGCCGGCGACACCTATGTCGGTCAGCTTGGCGACGGCCGCGACGTTCGCGCGATGCTGGCCGCCAAGCTCCGCGCGCGGGGCGGGTCGTCCGCGGGCTTCATCCTGAT
Organism: uncultured Sphingomonadaceae bacterium; assembly: GCA_964247195.1. Classification (GTDB taxonomy): domain Bacteria; phylum Pseudomonadota; class Alphaproteobacteria; order Sphingomonadales; family Sphingomonadaceae; genus JAQGLK01. Next base: position 11,087 of record CAXTTP010000068.1, on the reverse strand, counting down.
GGAGCATATCGATGGCGTGGAGATGGGGATCGGCGCCTATTTCGATGGCACCCGCTTCCTCACGCCCGCCTGCCTCGATTGGGAGCACAAGCGCTTCTTCGCCGGCGACATGGGCGAGCTGACCGGGGAAATGGGGACCGTCGCCACCTTCGATCGCAGCGGCACCTTCTTCGATGCCACGCTGCGCCGGATCGAGCCATCGCTGCGCGGTCACGGCCATGTCGGCTATGTCAACCTCAACACGATCGTCAACGAGGCCGGCATCTGGCCACTCGAATTCACCTGTCGCTTCGGCTATCCCGGCTTTGCCGTACTCGATCCGCTGCAGGCGACGCCGTGGAGCGCGCTGTTCCGGATCATGCTCGGGCGATCCTATCGGCCGTTCGAGGCGCGGCCCGGCTTCTCGGTGGGCATCGTCGTGACCACCCCGCCCTTTCCCTATTCGCGTGGCGAGATCGACGAGCCGGTCGGCCTACCGATCCTGCTCGACGACGCGCTCGACGAACGCGATCGGCGGCATCTCCACTACGGCGAGGTCGGGCTCGCCGACGGCGTGCTGGTGACGAGCGGCCTCTATGGCTGGACGATGGTGGTGACCGGGACCGGCAGGGCTATCGCCGAGGCGCGGGACGCCGCATACCGGCGCACGGCGCGCTTGCTGGTACCGAACGGACGCTATCGGCTCGACATCGGCGACCGGCTGATCGCCGGCGACTATGCGCAGATCGAGGCGCTGGGGCTGCTATCCCTTCAGAACTCGCCGTGGCGGCGGACGAAATCGCAGATGCTGTTATAGTCGGAGGTCAGTTCGGTGCCGGCGGGGACGTCCTCCAGCGCATGATCATGGCCGAACGCGATCCCGTCCGACACGGTGTTCGGCGATGCCGAATGGTTGAAGTGGCGGCCATTGTCGCCGCACAGCACCCACAGGCCGGTCGCCTCGTGGAAGGTCGAATAGATGCGGAGAAAGCGCTGCATCCGCTCCGGCAGGCTCGCTATCTCGTCTTCCGCATAGACGCGGTCGACACGCGAATCGAAGCGCCAGATAAGATCGCCCTTGCGAACCGGCTCCAGCAGGAAGACGCCGATGCCATGGATCTGGCTTGGCCTGAGCTCGGTATCGACCATCAACATGTAAGCAAATCTCCTGCCAAGGCGGAAGGAACGGGGCTCCTCCACCGCACGGCAAACGCGCTACTAAGCGTAGCGGACGCACGATCATACCCGGTGCGCAACAAAGTAATCCAGCACGTGAGAGCCACGACGGAAGTGCCGTAGTCCATTCCGGTTGCTCCGTCGTTGCGGCGGTATGAAAGGGGCATGCTAGAGGTCGGGAAAGCCCGGCGTCGCACCGGGCCCGGTTCCGGACTCGACGAACTGCCGGAGCAGCCAGGAGGCCGCCGGCCCCGGCGGCGTGTCACGGCGCCAGATCCCCGCGAACCGATAGGTGCCGCCGGGATGGTCGGTCATGGCGAGGCGGACCAGCGTGCCGGCGGCGAGATCGGGCTCGATCATCGGCAGCGGCATGTTGCCCCAGCCGATCCCCTCCCGCAGCAGCGCATGCTTGGCGCCGAGATCGGCGAGCCGCCAGGTGCGCGGGCTCGCTACCGAGAAGTCGCGCCCTGCGGTCAGCGGCGAGCGGTCGGTAAGGACGAGCTGGACATGATCGCGCGCCGCGCCCGGCGGCAGCGGGTGGATGCCCGCGAGCGGATGATCGGGCGCCGCGACCGGCACCAGCGGCACCGACCCGGCCGCGATCCGCTCCAGCCCCTCCATCTCCGAGGCGAGCGGGCCGCTGATCCCGATCACCGCGCGCCCGTCCAGGACGAGCGCGGTAACCGCCCCCAGCGCCTCGACATGCAGGCGTAGCGTGACGGTCGGATAGGCGGCGCGGAACGTGCGCAGCACGCGCGCCAGTCGCTCCGACGGCAGCATCACGTCCACCGCCAGATTGACCTCCGCCTCGAGTCCGTCGAGCAGGCCCTTGACCCTGGCGAGCAGCCCGTCGACGCCCTGCGCCACCGAGCGGGCCTCGGCGAGCACGGCGCGACCGGCGACGGTCAGCTTCGGCCGACGCGTGCCCTCGCGTTCGAACAGCGTCAGGCCAAGCTGCGCCTCGAGGTTGCCGATCCCGTAACTCACCACCGACACCGCCCGATGGAGCTTGCGGGCGGCGCCGGCGAAGCTGCCGGTCTCCACGACTGCGAGGAAGAGGCGGAGCTGATCGAACGTGGGCGTGCCAGGGGCCGACATATCAACTTCCTCGAACGTAGCACACGAAATTATCCCGCCTGTTCGCAATGTCGAGCCCACCTATATCCGCTTCGACATGACAGGCCGGGAGGCAGAGAGCGCGCGTACGCTCCTGTTCCGGCCGCAACCCTCTCGCCCAGGAGACAGACGATGATCGAGCTTCGCCCCTTTGCCAGCCTCGGCGGCGCAAATCATGGCTGGCTGGATGCCAAGCATCATTTCAGCTTTGGCGACTATTACGATCCGGCTCGCACGAGCTGGGGCAACCTGCGGGTTTGGAACGACGACGCGATCGCACCGCAGACGGGCTTCCCGCCGCATCCGCACCGCGACATGGAGATCATCACCTATGTCCGCGAAGGCGCGATCACGCACGAGGACAGCCTCGGCAACAAGGGCCGCACCGCGGCGGGCGACGTGCAGGTGATGTCGGCCGGCACGGGCATCCGGCACGCGGAATATAACCGCGAGGACGTGGAGACCCGGCTCTTCCAGATCTGGATTACGCCGACGCGGAGCGGCGAGCAGCCGACCTGGGGCGCCAGGCCCTTCCCCAAGGGCGATCGCGCCGGCCAGTTCGTCGTGCTCGCGTCGGGCTTCGCCAACGACGACGACGCATTGCCGATCCGCACGGATGCCCGCGTTCTCGCCGCCACGCTGCGCGCCGGCGAGACCGTGGAATATCCGCTTGGCAAGGACCGCCGCGGCTACCTCGTCCCGGCGCGGGGTGCGATCGAGATCGACGGTCAGCGGGTCAATGAACGCGACGGCGCCGCAATCAGCGATCTCGACACGATCAGGGTCACGGCGGTCGAGGACAGCGAACTGGTGCTGGTCGACGCGGCATAGTCACGCGACCTCACACTACGTGCATACGGCCCCGGCATCGCCGGGGCCGGAACGCGGGTCTGGAGTTCAGCGCGCCGCCGTCGCCTCAGGCGGCATCGGCGCGATGCGGCAGCTTCCAGCCGGGGCGGACAAAGTGGCAGGTATAGCCGTGCGGAATCCGCTCGAGATAATCCTGATGCTCGGGCTCGGCCTCCCAGAAATCGCGTGCCGCAGCCAGCTCAGTCACCACCTTGCCGGGCCACAGGCCGGACGCGTCGACATCGGCGATGGTGTCCTCCGCCACCGCCTTCTGCTCGGCGCTGGTATAGTAGATCGCCGAGCGATAGCTCGGGCCGCGATCATTGCCCTGGCGATTAAGCGTGCTCGGATCGTGGATCTGGAAGAAATATTCCAGGATCGTCCGATAGCTCGTCCGCGCCGGATCGAAGATGATCTCGATCGCCTCGGCATGGTTGCCGTGGTTGCGGTAGGTGGCGTTGGCGACCTCGCCGCCGCTATAGCCGACGCGGGTCGAGAGGATGCCCGGCTGGCGGCGGATCAAGTCCTGCATGCCCCAGAAGCACCCCCCCGCAAGAAGCGCGCGCTCGGTCGTCATGCCACTTCCTCCACCTGATCGACGTAATCGCCATAGCCCTGCGCCGCCATGTCGTCGCGATGGACGAAGCGGAGCGAGGCGGAATTGATGCAGTAGCGCAAGCCGCCGCGATCGCGCGGCCCGTCCGGAAAGACATGGCCGAGATGACTGTCGGCATGCGCCGAGCGAACCTCGGTGCGGACCATGCCGAGCGTGGCGTCACGCAGCTCGCTCACGTTGGCGGGCTCGATCGGCTTGGTGAAGCTCGGCCAGCCGCAGCCGGACTCGAACTTGTCCGAGGAGGCGAACAGCGGCTCGCCCGAGACGACATCGACGTAGATGCCGGGCTCCTTGTTGTAGAGCAGCGCGCCCGTGCCGGGACGCTCCGTCCCGCTCTGCTGGGTGACGCGATACTGTTCCGGCGTGAGCGCGGAAACAGCTTCCTGGGTCTTGCGATAATCCGCCATGATCTACCTCCGTTGGGATACCAGATGGTGTGCGCAATCGCCGTTGTCGAGGCCGCGACCGGGGCTAGCTGCCAGTCGTCGCGGCAGGCATCTCCGCTCATTGCGCGGTCGCCTCCCCGGGCACCGAGGTATAACCGCGCGCGATCAACTGGGTGTCGCACGATTGCGGTGACAATGGCTCGGCCAGCGCGCGCAGCGCTCGGTCGAGATCGTGGCGCCGGCCGCACAGGAAGATGTCGACCGCGGCATAATTGCGCTCCGGCCAGGTGTGGATCGAGATGTGCGATTCCGCCAGCAAGGCGAAGCCGGTGACGCCGTGCCGCTCGCCGAAATGGTGGACGCGGATCTCGAGCAGCGTGGCGCGGGCGCCGGCCACGCCGGCCCGCAGCGCGCGCTCGACGAGCACCGGGTCGTCGAGGCCGACGCAGCCGTGGAGGTCGGCCAGCAGGTGCACGCCGTCGAAGCGCCGCTCCGTCACGTCGCTGTCTCCAGGATAGATTGGAACGGCAGGCCGAGATGCGCCATCGCCTGCTCGGCGGCGAGCGTGCCGCGGTAATGCGCCTCCTCGAAGATCGACATGCCGCTGAGATCGGAATGGGCGAAGAACAAGGGCGGTCGGGGCGCCGCCGCGGCGGCGCGCGCGCCGCCCCAGAGGAAGCCCGGCGTCGGACGAACCATCGCGTGGCCCCAGCGCCAGACGTCGATGCGCCGGATCGCGCCGCCGAGGTCGGGATTGGTGTCGAGGATGTCGTCGCGCACGATCCGCTGCCACTCCTCCAGCCGCCGCTGCAGCATCAGCCGACGAGCCTCCGCCGGCGCCATGTCGGAAAGCGGCATGTACCAGGTCAGCACGCTCGCGCCGGGCACCATCGCCAGCGACTGGTGGGTCGCCACCACATAGCCCAGCGATGCGCTCGTCCACGACACATTGTCCCAGGCGAGCGGCGCGCCGGCGCCGGCGGGGAGCCGGTCGACGGTGACGTTGGCGACAACCCATGGCGCATACGAAAAACCGTCGGCTGATGCATCGCCCAGCAATCGCGCCGTGACGAAGCGCGGCGCCGCGACGATCGCCGAGCGGGCGTGCCAGCGGATCGTCCTCCCGGCGCCGGTATCGAAGCTGTCGACCGTGACGCCGCCTTCGGCCGCACCGACCCTGCCGACGATCTGGCCGGTCGACAGCTGTGGCCGCACCCGCCCGGCCATCGCCGCCGCCAGCCGGCCGTTGCCCTCCGGCCAGGTCAGCACCGCATCGCCGTCGCAACTGGCCGAGACACCGCGGCGGCCCGCGAAATAATGGATGCCGGCCCACGCAGAGACGTGCTCCGGCTCGGTCCCGTAATCGTCCCGGCAGCAATAGCGCAGGTGCGCGCGCAGCACCGGCGAGCGCCAGCCCTGCCGGTCGAGCCACGCCACGAAGCTCACCCGGTCGAGCGCGAGGAGATCCTCGTCGCGCGCGCTCAGCTCCATGGGGATGGCGAAGGCGGGCCGGCCTCCCGCCCCGATGCGCGCCCGAAACCCACGCATAGCCGCGAAGAACGCATCGATGTCGTGCCGGTCCGCGCCGGTCAGGCCGACGGTGGGGAGCAGGTCCTCCTGCCAGCGGCCGAGGCGGAGCAGCCGCTCGTCTGGGTCGGCGACGATCTGGTAGGGATCGAACAGCGGCTTGCCACCCGACCAGCCGGTGATGATGCCGAGCCGTTCGAGGAGGTGGCGCACGCTGCGCGCCTCGGCATTCGGAACCGGGAGATAATGGGCGCCGAGCGGAAAGGCGGAGACCGCGTTCCTGCCGGACCGCGCATTGCCGCCGACATGGTCCTCCAGCTCGAACAAGCGGAAGTCGGTGCTCCCGGCTTCGGCGAGCGTCCACGCCGCGGCGAGCCCGGCGATGCCGCCGCCGACGATGGCGATGCCGACATCCCGCTCCTCGACGGGCGCCGGCAGGCCGCGGTCGCGCAGCCGGTGTCCGCGAAGGAAATCCGCGCCGCCCAGCGTACCGGGGATCGCCGCGTCGGCGCGCAATGCAAAAGCCCCCGCGCCGGCCGCGGCGGCGCTCGCCGCCGCGCCGGCGAGCACGCCGCGACGGGACAGGCGCGGCCTCCTCATCCCTCGACCTGCGCCCATTCGGCCTCGAAGGCGCGGACCAGCGCCTGATTGTCGAGGCGGTTTACCGGCGTCGGGCGGCGCGCCATGTCGGGCGGGAAGACGAAGGCGAGCCGTTCGGTCTCCGGCGTCAGGAAGCGCAGTTGCGGCGGCAACGCCCCGCCCGCGACGCCGATCGGCGCGTGCGCCGCCAGCACGAAGCCCCATTCGCCGAAGCTGGGCACGTAGACATGGTAGGCGCGGGTGGCGAGGCCGGCCGCCTCCAGTGTCGACGAAACCGTCCAATAGGCGTTCGGCGCCACGAGCGGCGAGGTGCTCTGGATCGCCGCCACGCCGCCGGGGCCGATAGCGCGCGACAGCTCGCGGTAGAAGCTCAGCGTATAAAGCTTGCCGATCGAGAAGTTGGTCGGATCGGGAAAGTCGACCAGCACCGCATCGAACCGGCGCCGGTTGGCATGCAGCCAGGAAAAGGCGTCGGCGGTGACGACGTGCACCTTCGGCGAACGGAACGCGCCTCGATTGAGCCGGGCCAGCAGCGCCGAACGGGTGAACAGGGTGGTCATTGCGGGATCGAGGTCGACCAGCGTCACCGAGGCGACGCCCGGGTATTTGAGGATTTCGCGCACCGCCAACCCGTCGCCGCCGCCCAGCACGAGCACGTCGCGCAAGGGCGCGACGCGGCTCAGCGCCGGATGGACCAGCGCCTCGTGGTAGCGATATTCGTCGCGCGAGGAGAATTGCAGGTTGCCGTTGAGGTAGAGCCGCAGGTCGTCGGCATGCTTGGTGATGACGATGCGCTGGTAGGGCGTCGAGGCGGCATAGATGATCGTCTCGCCATAGGCCGCCACCTCGGCGGCGCGCTGCAGCCGTTCCGAGGCGACGAAACCCGCGATCAGCGCCGCCGCCACCACGATCCCCGCCGCCAGCTCGGCGGTGAGCCGTGTCCGCGCCGGCAGCATCAGGATCAGGGCGAGCGCGACGCCGACATTGGCCAGGCCGAACAGGAAGCCGGTGCGGATCAGGCCGAGATGCGGCACCAGCAGCAGCGGGAAGAGCAGCGAGGCGGCGAGTGCGCCGACATAGTCGAAGGTCAGCACCTTCGCCACGAGATCGCCGAACTCGAGCCGGTCCTTCAGGATCCGCATCAGGAGCGGGATTTCCAGCCCGACGAGAAAGCCGATCGCCAGCACCAGCCCGTACAAGGGGAGACGGAAATCGCTGACCCGATCGAACAGCAGGAACAGCACAGCGGCCGAGCTGCCGCCGATCGCGGCGATCAGGATCTCGACGCGGACGAACAAGGCAAGCTCGCCCTGCCGCACATAGCGCGAGCACCACGAGCCCACTCCCATCGCGAACAGGTAGCTGCCGATCACCGTGGAGAACTGGGTGACGCTGTCGCCGAGCAGGTAGCTCGCGAGCGTGCCGGCGAGGAACTCGTAGATCAGGCCGCACGTGGCGACGACGAAAGCCGAGACCAGCAGCGCAATACCGAGGCGCGAGGGCAGCGCCGCGGTGGGACGCTCAGCCATGTATCGCCGCGCCGATGATGATGGCGAGCGCGATCGCCACCGAGCCGGCGAGGATGGCGATGGCGTTGTTCTGGTTGACGCAGATCTCCTTCCACATGTCGACCGGCGTCAACCTGTCCCAGAGGAGGAACCCGACCGCGAAGACGAGGATGCCGATGCCGGCATAGACGAGCGTCGCCAGGAGGACGGAGGTGGAGAGCATAAGGGCGATCCTTTCTGCGACGGAGACCTATTTGTGGTGCGGGCCGCTGGCGCCGCGGCTGTAGAAGAAGGCGCTGCGGCCGCCATCGGCGAAGGGCGAGGAGCTCGTCCAGCTCGCGGTGGCATAAGCGAACACCACCGCCATGCAGAACAGGGCGTAGAGCATCGTCGAGATCCGCATGGTCTATTCAGCTCCGCCGTTGCCGGCGCGCCGCAGCAGGCGCCAGATCAGGATGCCCGGCCAGAGCAGGATCAGCACGAACGCCAGCCAGAAGTTCTCAGCGAACGAGGCTCCCCGCCGCACCGTGATCGTCGTCGCGACGCCGGGGCGGACGCCGACATTGCCCGAACCATAGCCGCTCCCCGCCGACCAGCCGTGCGCCGAGGCTTCGACGACGAGATCGTAGGTGCCGCGCGGGATGCCGGCAAAGCGCGCCTCGGGCCATCGATTGCCCTCCGTCCAGTCCCCGTCGGAGTCGCGGCCGTGATAATATTCGGCCGCCTTGTAGGCGTCGTAGCTCTGCTGGGTGCGGCGCTCGACCAGCGAATAATCGAGGTCGATCCAGGCGTTGTCGAGATCGGGAGTGGTCGCCTTGACGGTCAGGGCCGCGAGCGGCCGGGGCATGTCGATCGGGCCGAGCACGACGGTGCGGGCGGGCGCATCAAGGTCGAGGACGATCTGCTGGGCGATCAGCTCCTTGTGCGACGAGCAGCCCAGGAGCGAGGCGAGGATCAGCCCCAGAACCGCCAGCCCGGCCACGCGCAGTGCCTGCTTGAGCCGGTCGAGGTCCGCCGCGCCGCCCGCCGGCGCGGTGACGCCGGCAAAACCCGACGGCCGCCGATCGAGCCCGAACGCGCCCTCCGCCTCTCCGGCGTTCAGCCGCCGCATCAGCGTCCAGCTGCGCTCGCTGCCATCGCTCTCGAACGAAAGCGAGGCGCCGCCCGCGCCGGCATATTCCAGCACCTGCACCGTCTCGCCGACCCGGACGCGCCAGTAGAATTCGCCGACGACGAAGCTGACGCGGGCCTCGTACGATCCCTCCTCGGCCGAAAAGGACCGGCCGTCGAGCCTGGCGGAACCGGCATCGCTCTGTTCCGGCACGCGATCGAGCAGCGCGCCGAAGTAGAAGCGCTCGCCGTCGTCGACCAGGAAGCGATAGCCGCGATAGGGGTTGAACAGGAGATATTCGGACCAGCCGCCGTCCGCCGAGCGGCGCTCGATATAGCCGACCGCCTCCCACTCGACGCCATCCAGCGTGCCGCGCGTGCCGAGCGCGATCTCCGGCACGCGCAGCGCCGCCGCGGACTGCTCGATCAGCTTGAGGTCGGGATCGGTCGCGTCGAGCGTGCTGCCGCAGTTCGGGCAGACGAGGCTCACCGTATAGCCCGCCGCGCGCAGCTCGATCGGCCCCCCGCAGTTCGGGCAATTGAGCGCGCGGACGGCGGCGGCCGCGGTCACCGCGCGAAGTCCGGCATCGGCCAGCCTTCGATCGCGCGCAGGTCGCGCGGATCCAGATCGGCGAGCCCGACGTAGCGGCCGGTATAAACCGAGACCGCCTCGCCTTCCCGCTGCACGCTGGCGCAGCGACCGTCGCCGCGCAGCAGGTCGACGCTGAGCGCTTCGAGCCCGGCGGGCGCGGCGAAGGGCAGCTCGCCCTCGCTGCCGATGCACGTGATCGTCCGAACGTCGTTGACCTGATAGTCGGTGCCGTCGATCGTCGCCTGCTGGCCGACGATCACCCGACCATCGCGCATGCGATCGGGCAGGTCGGACGAGGCCGCGATGGCGCCCTGTTCGGCAAGCAGCATGAAGCGGCCCGACGCCTCGCCCAGCCAGCCATGGCTGCCGTCACCGAACAGCAGCAGCCATTCGCTCCACGCGCCGTCGCTCCACCGCCAGCGGACCCGGCCGACGACCTCGAAGCGACGGTCGCCATCGCTGCCGGTGGTGCCGATCCGGATCGGGCTGACGTCGTCCGGCACGGTCGCCGCGGTGCCGGCGAGCTCGAGCTGCTCGCCGCGCCGGAGCACCGTGCTGCGGCAGAACTCGCACACCTTCACCGGCAGGCCAACCGAGCGGAAGCGCAGTTCCGCGCCGCAGTTCGGGCATGACGCGACCTGCACGCGGTTCAGCCGATCTTGGCCAGCAGCGCCGCCTTCTTGCTGTCGAACTCGTCCTGGCTGATCGCGCCGGCCTGGAGGAGGCGGTGGAGCTTCTCGATCAGCGCGAACGGATCTTCCGGCGCGGCGCCGGCGCCGGTGCCCGCAGCCATCGCCTGGCCGATCGCGAGGCCCGCCGCGGCGCTCGCCCCGACTCCCGCCACGCCGCCGGTGTTGGCGGCGGCGGTGGCGATGCTCTCGGCGGTCTGGAACTTCGCATAGCGGTCGAGGTCGCCGAGCGCGCGGATCGACGCCGCCTTGTCGATATGCGCCTGCACCTCGTCCGGCAGCGACAGGCTCTCGACGAGAAAGCCGGTAAGGGCGAGGCCGAAGCGGGCGAACTCGGGCGCGACTGCCTGTCGCAGCGCGTCGGACAGCGCCGACTGGTTCTGCGCCATGTCGAGGAACGCGATCTCGCCGGTGCCGAGGCGCGAGGCGAGCGCGGTGATGACCGCGCCGCGCAGCTGCGGCTCGACATCCTCGACCCTGAACCGTTCGAGATTGCCGACGAGCGTGCGCCAGAACAAGGCGACGTCCGTGACCGTGAAGCTGTAGCGGCCATGGGCGCGCAGGCGGATCGGCCCGAAATCCCGGTCGCGGATGGTGATCGGCTGGGCGGTGCCCCACTTGCGGTCGACCTGCTCGCGCAGCGAGAAGAAATAGACGTCGGACTTGAAGGGCGAGGCGAAGCCCTTGTCCCAATTGGCAAGCGCGGTCAGCACCGGCAGCGTCGAGGTATCGAGCGTGTGGAGGCCGGGCGTGAAGATGTCGGCCATCTGCCCCTCGTCGAGGAAAGCGGCGGCCTGCGCCTCGCGCACGGTGAGCTTGGCGCCGTTCTGGATCTCGCGATCCTCGGCCGGATAGCGCAGTGCGAGCACGCCGGGTTCGTCGACCCAGTCGATGACGTCGATAAACTGCTTTGCGAAGAACCTACCCAAGCCCATGCCC
>CAXTTP010000067.1:11192-11442 GCA_964247195.1 uncultured Sphingomonadaceae bacterium | reverse complement strand
GGCCGAGCGCACGCGGCGCGCCGGCCGGCATCGCCACGGTGTCGCCGCCGAGCAGCGGCGCGTCGAACGTCGCCAAAGCCTCGGCCAGCCCGTCGGTGAAGGCCGTGTCCCAACCGCTATCGCCGCTCAGCGCATAGCCCATCAGCACGCCCACCGGCGTCGCCCCCTTGGCGGCGAGATCGGAGAGATTGACCGCGACGAGCTTCCACGCGACGTCGCCCGCCGGATCGTCCGGCAGGTAGTGCACGCC
>CAXTTP010000067.1:0-11182 GCA_964247195.1 uncultured Sphingomonadaceae bacterium | reverse complement strand
GGTGAGGACGAGATCGTATCCGGCCGGCGCCGGCAGCACCGCCGCATCGTCACGCAGGCCGCGCGCGGCGGGATGGGTCGCGATCGCGCGCAGCCGCATGATGAAGTCGCTTTCGCCGGTCATGGCACGGTCCTAGCGTAGAGCGCTCGATATTGCGCGTCGTTCACCCGAGCTTCAGCCTTCGCCGAACAGGAAGATGGCATGTCCTCCCACCGGTTTCGCTTTCCACTCGCGCTCGCCGCCATGCTGCTCGCATGCGGCGCGACCACCGTTTCGGCGCAGGCGGTCGATCCTGCCGCGCCGCGGGTCTATGGCCTGAGCCCCGGCCAGAAGGCGGCCGCGCTTGCGGCCACGGCAGACCCTCTCGCCGACGCGTTGCCGGGCGGTGCCGCCGACCGCCAGATCCACGGCGAGTTCGGGGCGATGGTCGGCACCGGCGGTGCGCGCGGCCTCTATGGCGTCGCGGCGATACCGCTCGGTGAGGATGCCGGCGCGATCGTATCGTTCGAGAACAGCCGCTTCGGCAATCGCCGCTACCGCTGAGCTGCCGGCGCGATCAGCTGCGCACCGCCTTCGCCACCGCATCGAGCAACCCGTTGACGAAGCCCTTCTCGCGCCGAGCATAGAAGGCGTCGGCGACGTCGACATATTCGCTGATCACGCTGCCGGTGGGCACGTCGATGCGGGCGATCAACTCGTAGGTGCCGGCGCGCAGGATCTGGCGCATCGGCTTGTCGAGCCGCTCCAGCGTCCAGCCCGTGGCCAGTTTCGCCGCGATCGCGGCATCGATCTCATCGCGCCGGGCGACCACGCCGCGGACGAGATCGTCGAAGAAGTCGACCTCGGCCTCGGCGTAGGTGTCGTCCTCGATCGTCGCCCCCAGCCGATGCTGGTGGAACTCGTCGAGCAGCTTCGGGATCGCGGTGTTCTCCATCTCCTGCTGGTAGAGTGCCTGCACCGCCGCGAGCCGCGCCGCCGACCGCGCCCTAGATCGTTCGTTGGGCTTCCTCACGATGCGTTCGTCCCCAGCCGGACCGCGACCGAGGCGGCGTGCGCGGGTAGCCCCTCGGCACGTGCCAGCGCCACCGCGGCCGGCCCGATCCGCCGCAGGGCCGCCTCGTCGCAGGCGAGGAAGCTCGTCCGCTTCATGAAATCGAGCACCGACAAGCCCGACGAGAAACGCGCCCGCCGCCCGGTCGGCAACACATGGTTGGGGCCGCCGACATAGTCGCCCACCGCCTCGGGCGTATGGCGACCGAGGAACACCGATCCGGCGTGGCGGACGCGCGCGAACAGCGGTTCCGGGTCGGCGACGGCAAGCTCGAGATGCTCGGGTGCGAGGCGGTCGACCAGCGGCGGCGCCTCGTCCAGCGAGCCGAGCAGGATGATCGCGCCGTTGGCGTTCCAGCTGGCACGTGCGGTCGCCTCGGTCGCGAGCCTGCCGAGCCTGTGCTCGACGGCGCGCGCTACCGCGTTCGCCAGCGCCGCATCGTCGGTAAACAGGATCGATTGACTGGTGGGGTCGTGCTCGGCCTGGCTGAGCAGATCGGCGGCGATCCATTCGGGGTCGCTGCCGCTGTCCGCCACGACGACGATCTCGGACGGCCCGGCGACCATGTCGATGCCGACTACCCCGTAGAGCTGACGCTTGGCCTCGGCGACCCATGCGTTGCCCGGCCCGACGATCACGTCCACCGGGCGGATGCGGCGCGTGCCGTAGGCGAGGGCGGCGATCGCCTGCGCGCCGCCCACCGGCCACACCTCGTCGACGCCGGCGATCTCGGCGGCCGCCAGCACGAGCGGGTTGAGCGCTCCGCCGGGCGTGGGCGTCACCATGGCGATGCGCTCGACGCCCGCGACCTTCGCGGGGATCGCGTTCATCAGCACCGAGCTCGGATAGGATGCCCGTCCGCCGGGCACGTAGAGGCCGGCCGCCTCCACCGGCCGCCAGCGCGCGCCCATGCGGACGCCCGCGGCGTCGGTCATCTCGCTGTCGGCGGGACGCTGGCCGGCATGATAGGCGCGGATGCGCTCCGCCGCGAACTCGAGTGCGGCCCGCAGTTCGGGATCGAGCCGCTCCAGCGCCTCGCGACGCCGCTCGCGGCCGACCTCGCCGCCGAAGCCGTCCAGGTCGTGATTGTCGAACCGCCGCGTATAGTCGGCGAGCGCGGCGTCGCCCTCGTCGCGGACGCGGGCGATGATCGCGGCGACGTCGCGCGAGACGTCCTCGTCAGCCTCGCGACGGTCATTAACCAGCGCCGTGAAGGCATCGGCGAAGCCCGGCGCGCGGCTGTCGAGGCGCAGCGGCTCAGGCCGCATCGCGAGCCTCGGCGACGACGCGGAAGGCGTCGACCAGCGGCGCGATCTCGGCGGCGCGGGTCTTGAAGGCGGCGCGGTTGACGATGAGGCGGGCAGAGACCTCGGCGATCACCTCGACCTCGACCAGCCCGTTCTCGGCCAGCGTGCGGCCCGACGAGACGAGGTCGACGATTCGGCTCGACAGGCCGAGCACCGGCGCGATCTCCATCGCGCCGTTCAGCTTCACGCATTCCGCCTGGACGCCGCGGCTCTCGAAATGGCGGCGCGTCAGGTTCGGATATTTGGTGGCGACGCGGACATGGCTCCACTCGCGCGGATCGTCGCCGGCGGCCATCGCGGCGGGCTCGGCGACGGAGAGCCGGCAATGGCCGATGTCGAGGTCTACCGGCGCGTAGAGCTCCGAATAGTCGAACTCCATCAGCACGTCCGATCCGACGATGCCGAGCTGGGCGGCGCCGTGGGCGACGAAGGTGGCGACGTCGAACGCGCGGACCCGGATCAGGCCGATGTCGGGTCGGTTGGTGGCGAAGCGGAGCGCGCGCGAATCCTCGTCGGCGAAGGCGGGCTCGGGAACGATGCCGACGCCCGCCAGCATCGGCAGCGTCTCGGCCAGGATGCGGCCCTTGGGAATGGCGAGGATGATCGGGTCGGCCATGGCGGGCGGCTTTACTCGGGGCCCCCCGGCAGGGCAATGGCGCGGCATGAACAGTGAGGATGAGGTGCGCGCGGGCTTGCGCTGGCAGGCGGACTATTGCCGCGCCCATGGCTCGCCCGCGACCGGCCGCGTCTGCGACGCGCTGGCGGAGGTGCTGGACGCCACGACCGCGACTGGCCGGCGCGCGCTCGGCTGGCCGGGGCATCCGATCGATGACGCGCTGCCGCTCCGGCTCGCGGGTGCGATGCACGCGCTCCACCGGTCCGGGCGGGCGCCGGCGCTGGCGATCGCCTATGACGGGGGCGAACCGGCGGCAATCGCGGCCGCGGTCGCCGGCACGGTCGCCGCCCACGACGCCGAGATCCTGCCATGGCTGGACGGGCCGCCGCAGACCAACGAGCCCGGCCGCTCGGCGGTGCTGATGGCCGGGCTGCTGGCGGTCGCGTCGTTCCATCCCGAAATCGCGAGCTTCGAGATACTCGAGATCGGCTCGTCTGCCGGGCTCAACCTGATGCTCGGCCGCTACGGCTTCGATCTCGGCGGGGTGCGGATCGGGCCCGCGGATCCGCCGATCCTCATCTCGCCGGAATGGCGCGGGCCGCCGCCGCCCGATCTGCCCCGCTGGATCGAAAGCGCGCGCGGCGTCGACATCGCGCCGATCGATCTCAACGTGCCGGGCGAGGCGGAGCGGCTGCTCGCTTATGTCTGGCCGGATCAGGCCGGCCGGCTGGAGCGGACCGCGCAAGCGATCGCGCTGGCGCAGGCCCGCCCGCCCCGTCTGGATCGCGGCGACGCCGCCGACTGGCTCAAGGATCGGCTGAAGGAGCCGCAGGCGGATGGCCGCGCGCGGGTGCTTATGCACAGCGTCGTCTGGCCCTATCTGCCGCAGAAGACGCAGCTCCGGATCGAGGCGCTGATGGCGGCGGCGCGCGGCAAGGCGACGACGGCGCGGCCGCTCGCCTGGCTGTCCTACGAATGGCCGCGCGGCGGGCGCGTCGCGGGTCCGAACGGCCACGAACTCCGGCTGCGGAGCTGGCCCGGAGGCGGCCAGGACCGGCTGCTCGCTTATGCGCACGCCCACGGCGCCTGGATCGACTGGCTGACGAGCGCGCCGCGCGGCCGATAGCGCGGATCGACCCGCTCAGGCGGCGTCGAGCTCCGGATAATATCGGAAGATGCCGTTGCCGAACGGCACCCGCCGATCGCTCGCCAGATAGGCGCGCAAGGCGGGCAGCGTGGCGACCGCCTCATGCAGCGCGATCAGCCGCGGGCAATCCCGCATCACCCCGGCGGTCCGCTTCGGGAAGGCGAAGCGCAGCCCGTTTATCAGCTGGAACAGCGAAAGGTCGGCATAGCTCCACCGCTCGCCCGCCAGCCAGTCGCCGCGACGGAGCAGGACACGCTCGAAATAGGCCAGATATTTGGGCATGCGCTCGGCCCGGAAGTACTCCGCGGCACGCGCCGCCTCCGCCTTCTGGTCCTCGTAATAGGCGCCGTTCGAGACCGGGTGGTGGACGTCGTGCGCCTCGGTCACGGCATCGGCGATGGTGAGCTGGAGCTGGTTGACCCAGAGCCGGCCGGCGATGTTCGCCGGCGCGAGCCCGTGCTTCTCGCCGAGGTAGAGCAGGATGTTGGCGGTCTGGGCGATCCGCATGCCGTCGGCGAGCAGGTAGGGCGGCGCGTAGGGCGGGGTATCGTCCGGTTCGGCAAGGTCGGCGGCGAGCGCGCCGGCACCCTGCTCTCGAGCGAGGTCGCGATAGGCGATGCCGCCCGCCTCGAGCGCTAGCCGTACGAATTCCCCGCGGCCGGGAATGCCGGGCCAGTACCACAGATCGTAGCTCATGCCGCGCCTGCCTCCTCTGGCGTGCTGGCCTTTATCGCCAGCGCATGGACCCGCTCGACGAGCAGGTCGGCAAGCGCCGCATTCACCGCGCGCTGGCGAGCGACGCGGCTCTTGCCGGCGAACGCGTCCGACACGATCTCGACGGTGAAATGGCTCTCGCCGCGGGCATCATGTCCGGCATGGCCGCGATGATGGTCGCTGTCGTCGATCACGGCGAGCCGTGCGGGCGAGAGGGCGGATGTCAGACGGCGGGTGATTTCCGCTGCCACGGGGCCTGTAAGTCGGTCGGTCATCTGCCCTATATAGCGAGTTTGGCCAAAAGGATCAGCATTGGCGACCGAAGGACCTGCCGCGCGGAGAACGGGCGCCAAATTCCACGGCCGGGTCTCCGGCGCGGCGCAGGCGTGCAGCCATCCCGGCTGTCCGGAGCAGGGCGAGTTCCGCGCGCCGGCGGAAGGCGGCCGGCGGCCGGGCTTCGACGGGCCGGGCGACTGGCAATGGCTGTGCCTCGATCATGTCCGCGCCTTCAACGGCGGCTACAACTACTTCTCGGGCATGACGAGCGAGGAGATCGCCGACGAGCAGCGGCCCTATGCCGGCTGGGAACGCGAGACGCGCGCCTTCGCCGCCAACGGCGCGCCAGGCCCGCGCTGGGCCGACTTCACCGATCCGCTCGACGCGATCTCGGCGCGGTTCGCGGGCCGTTCTCCCGATCGCGCGGACGGCCGGCCGCTCTCGGACATCGACCGCCGCTCGCTCAAGGTGCTGGGCCTCGGCACCGATGTGGATCGCCGGGCCTTGCGGCAGCGTTACGCCGTACTCGTTCGCCGCTATCATCCCGACCGCAACGGCGGCGACCGTTCCCACGAGAAGGCTTTGCAGGAGGTGATTTCGGCCTATACGCAGCTGAAATCCCGCCCTGCCTTCGCCTGAGACCTTCGGAAAGCGCATCCATGGCCGATCTTGCCAACGTCCAGCCCGACTCCCGCGACGCGACCGTCCTCGACGCGCCGGACAGGATGGTGAACGCGCGCGACGTCTTCGGCATCGACAGCGACATGGCGGTGCCGGCGTTCAGCGAAGCGGACGAGCGCGTGCCCGATCTCGATCCGGCCTATGTGTTCGATCCGGACACGACGCTCGCGATCGCCGCCGGCTTCGCCCATAACCGCCGGGTGATGGTGCAGGGCTATCACGGCACCGGCAAATCGACCCATATCGAACAGGTCGCCGCTCGCCTCAACTGGCCGTGCATCCGCATCAACCTGGACGCGCATATCAGCCGGATCGATCTGGTCGGCCGCGACGCGATCGTGCTGCGCGACGGCCAGCAGGTCACCGAGTTTCGCGAGGGCCTGCTGCCCTGGGCGCTGCAGACGCCGACCGCGCTCGTCTTCGACGAATATGACGCCGGGCGGCCCGACGTGATGTTCGTGATCCAGCGCGTGCTGGAGACGGAGGGGAAGCTCACTTTGCTCGACCAGAACCGGGTGATCCGGCCGAACCCCTGGTTCCGCCTGTTCGCGACCTCGAACACGGTCGGCCTCGGCGACACGACCGGCCTCTACCACGGCACGCAGCAGATCAACCAGGGGCAGATGGACCGCTGGAACGTGGTCGTCACGCTCAACTATCTGCCCGCCGCGGTCGAGGCGCAGATCGTGCTCGCCAAGTCGGGCGAGTATGACAAGCCGGACGGCAAGAAGGTCGTCGACAACATGGTCAAGGTGGCGGATCTCACCCGCCACGGCTTCATCGCCGGCGACATCTCGACGGTGATGAGCCCGCGCACGGTGATCTCGTGGGCGCAGAACGCGCTGATCTTCGGCGACGTCGGCTTCGCCTTCCGCCTCTCCTTCCTCAACAAGTGCGACGAGGCGGAGCGCGCGCTGGTCGCCGAATATTATCAGCGGGTATTCGCCAAGGACCTGCCGGAGAGCGTGGTCGGCAAGAAATAGCTGGCGATCAGGCCGCCGCGGCCTCGGGCAGGCCGCATCATTTCGCGGCCTTGCGGAGCGCCAGGCGGACCAGCGCGTCGAGGCTCGCGCCCGGACCCAGCTCGTCGGCCGCAGCCGTTACGGCCGCGCTCGCCTCGGCCGGGCGGAAGCCGAGATTGGCGAGTGCCGAGAGCGCGTCCGCCGCGGTTCCGCCGACCGCGGCCACGGCCGTGCCGGCCGGCCCGATCACCACCGTGCCGGCCTTGTCCTTGAGCTCGTTGACGATGCGCAAGGCGAGCTTCGGCCCGACCCCGTTGGCGCGCGCCACCATCGCCTTGTCGCCGCCGGCGACGGCGCGGACGAGCTCGTCGGGTCCGAGCACCGACAGGATCGCCAGCGCGACGCGCCCGCCGACGCCCTGTACCGAGGTCAGCAGCCGGAACCAGTCACGCTCGCCGGCCGAGCCGAAGCCGTAGAGCGTGATCGCGTCCTCGCGCACCTGCATTTCGGTGAACAGCAGCACTTCGCCACCGATCGGGCCCAGCGCCGACAGCGTGCGCGCCGATGCCCAGACGAGGTAGCCGACGCCGCCGACGTCGATCACCGCATGGTCCGCGCCGCTTTCCGCCAGCCGGCCGGCAAGCCGCGCGATCATGCCGGCACCCGCCGGGCGGTGGCCAGATGATGGGCGTGGGTGATGGCGACGGCGAGCGCGTCGGCGGCATCGGCGCCGGCGATCTTCGCGCCGGGCAGCAGCCGCGCGACCATCGCGTGGACCTGCGCCTTTTCCGCGGCGCCAGTGCCGACCACCGCCTGCTTGACCAGTCGCGCCGCATATTCGCCGACCACCAGCCCGGATCGGGCAGCGCACAGCAGCACCACGCCGCGGGCCTGGCCGAGCTTCAGCGTCGATCGCGGATTGGTGTTGACGAACACCTCCTCGACCGCCGCCGCCTCGGCGGAATGGGCCGCAAGCACGGCGGCGAGCGCGTCGTGCAGCGTCACCAGCCGTTCCGCCAGCGGCGCCGCCGGATCGGTGCGGATCTGGCCGTTGGCGCGGTGCGACAGCCGGTTGCCCTCGGCCACGATCACGCCCCAGCCGGTGCAGCCGAGGCCTGGGTCGACGCCGATCAGGATCACCGGCGCCCCTCCCTTTCGCTCAGGAGAGCTTTTCCATGATGTCGTCCGGCACGTCGTAATTGCCCCAGACGGTCTGGACGTCGTCGTCGTCATCGAGCGCGTCGATCAGCTTGAGGAGCTGGCCGGCATCGCCTTCGCCGACGCTTACCATGGTCTGCGGACGCCAGGCGAGCTTCGCGCCCTCGGCTTCGCCGAGCTTCGGCTCCAGAGCCTTGGCGACCTCGTGCAGCATGTCGGTCGCGGTCCAGATCTCGTGGCCGTCGGCGGCCGACGCGACATCCTCGGCGCCGGCCTCCAGCGCGGCCTCGAACACGGTGTCGGCATCGCCCGCGCCTGCCGGAAAGCTGATCAGCCCCATCCGGTCGAAGCCGTGGCTGACCGATCCGCTGGCGCCGAGATTGCCGCCGTTCTTGGAGACGATCGTGCGCACGTTGGTGGCGGTGCGGTTGCGGTTGTCGGTCAGCGTCTCGATGATGAGCGAGACGCCGCCGGGGCCGAAGCCCTCGTAGCGGACCTCCTCGTAGCTCTCGCCCTCGCCGCCGGACGCCTTGTTGATCGACCGCTCGATATTGTCCTTCGGCATGCCCTCCTTGCGCGCCGCGATGACCGCCGAGCGCAGCCGTGCGTTCATGTCCGGATCGGGCAGGCCGGCGCGCGCCGCGACGGTGATCTCGCGGGAAAGCTTGGAGAAGAGCGCCGAGCGCTTCTTGTCCTGCGCGCCCTTGCGATACATGATGTTCTTGAACTTGGAATGGCCGGCCATGGGCCCTCTGTCTCTTCTGGTTTTCGCGTTGCGGCCGCTCTAGCGGCAGGCCGCGCCGGCTTCAACTCGGCCGGTCGGCGGTCTGGTCGGCGGCCCGGTTCAGCCCAGGCCGAGCGCCGCCTTGTAGGTCTCGAGCAGCGCCTCGGCTTCGTCGCGGGCGTGCTTCTCCATCTTCCGGAGGCGGACGATGGCGCGCATCGTCTTGCTGTCATAGCCCTGCGACTTGGCCTCGTTGTAGACGTCGCGGATGTCGTCCGACATGCCCTTCTTCTCTTCCTCGAGCCGCTCGATGCGCTCGATGAACAGCCGCAGCTGATCAGCCGCGACGTTGCCTTCCGCCATGAATCATTCCTCGCCCGTGTCGATGAGGCGCCGCGTCTAGGGAAGCGCGGCGCGGCACTCAAGTCCGCGCGTTCCGCGCCACGCTTTCGTCCATGCGGGCGAGCTGCTCGGCGGTGGCATCCGGCTGGCGCCGCTTCCATTCGGCATAGGGCATGCCGTAGACGGCATGGCGCGCCGTCTCCCGGTCGATCCCGGCGGCTTCGCCCAGCCAATCGGCCAGGCAGTTCCGGCAGAAACCGGCAAGCCCCATCAGGTCGACGTTCTGGGCGTCGCTGCGATGCCGCAGATGGTCGACGAGGCGGCGAAACGCGGCGGCAGCGGCGGCATCGTCGATCTCGGGTGCGTTCATGGCAGCGAACTCCGGCTTTGACTGTGCCGCTCATATGCCTGACAGGCAGCCGCCGGACCAAGCGAAAGGTCGATGCTCTTGTTGAACCCCCAGGACCGCCGTTGAACCCGATGGCCCCCCGCGCCCGGAAGGTCCGCGTCCTCGCGACGCTGGGGCCGGCGAGCAGCTCGCCCGAGATGATCCGCAAGCTCTACATGGCCGGGGCGGACGCGTTCCGCATCAACATGAGCCATGGCGGCCATGCCGACAAGGCGGAGGTGATCGCCGCGATCCGGGCGATGGAGAAGGATATCGGCCGGCCGACGACGGTGCTGGTCGACCTGCAGGGGCCGAAGCTGCGCGTCGGCACCTTCGCCGACGGCCTTGTCCAGCTCCATACCGGCGACACGTTCGTGCTCGATCACGATCCCGCGCCCGGCGACGTCGGCCGCGTCCGGCTGCCCCACCGCGAGATCTTCGCGGCGCTGGAGCCCGGCGCCCGGCTGCTGCTGGACGACGGCAAGCTCGTGCTGCGCGTGGTGGAGGCGTCGCTGGAGCGGATCGTCACCCGCGTCGAGGTCGGCGGCCTCCTTTCGAACCACAAGGGCCTGAACGTGCCGGACGTGGTCGTGCCGATGGCGGCGATGACCGACAAGGACCGCACCGATCTCGCCTTCGCGCTCGACAACGGCGCCGACTGGATCGCGCTCTCCTTCGTCCAGCGGCCGGAGGATGTCGCCGAGGCGCGGCGCCTGATCGGCGGCAAGGCGGCGCTGCTCGCCAAGATCGAGAAGCCGGCGGCCGTCGAGCGGCTCGACGAGATCCTCGAGCTCGCCGATGCGGTGATGGTCGCCCGCGGCGACCTCGGCGTCGAGCTTCCGCCCGAGCGGGTGCCGCCCTTGCAGAAGCGCATCGTCGAGACCGCGCGCCGGCTCGGCCGGCCGGTCGTGGTGGCGACGCAGATGCTCGAATCGATGATCAAGTCGCCCTCGCCGACCCGCGCCGAGGTGTCGGACGTCGCCACCGCGATCTACGACGGCGCGGACGCGGTGATGCTCTCGGCCGAGTCCGCGGCCGGCGACTGGCCGGTGGAGGCGGTGGCGATGATGGACCATATCGCGGTCTCGGTGGAGAGCGATCCTGGCTATTATGCGCGCGTCCACTTCACCGAGACCGTGCCCGACGCGACGACCGCCGACGCGCTCTCGTCGGCCGCCAACGGCATCACGCGCACGATCGCGGCGGCGGCGATCGTCTGCTTCACGCTTTCCGGCTCGACCGCGCGCCGCGTCTCGCGCGAGCGGCCGTCGGTGCCGCTGCTCGTGCTCACGCCGCGGGCGGCGACGGCGCGGCGGCTCGGCTTGTTGTGGGGCGCGCATGCGGTGCGCACCCGCGATGTCCATAGCTTCGAGGAAATGGTCGCGAAGGCCAAGCGGATGGTTTTGCGCCACGGGCTCGGCCGCGCCGGCGATCGTGTGATCATCATGGCCGGCGTTCCGTTCGGCACGCCGGGATCGACCAACGTGCTCCACGTCGTTCGCCTGTCCGGCGACGAGCTGAAGAACTATCCGGGCTAGGTGATCAGCCGGCGAGCAGGCCGTGGCCGACGAGCACCGGGCGCAACCGGGCGGCATCGTGGAACACATGGCCGACGAAGCCGGCCGCCTCGGCCGCGGCGACGTTCTCCGCGCGGTCGTCGACGAACAGGCCCTCGCCGGCGGCAAGGCCGAACCGCTCGAGCGCGAGGAGGAAGCCGCCATCGCCCCACTGCGGATCGGCCAGGAACTTGCGCGGACGCGGGAGCGCGAGGCGGAGACGCGCCAGCCGCTCCCAGTCGAACAGCTCGCCCGGATCC
>CAXTTP010000066.1:0-11507 GCA_964247195.1 uncultured Sphingomonadaceae bacterium | reverse complement strand
CGCTCGCGTCGATCGCGCGCGCGAGCGGCGTCCCCGCCGACCGGCTCCGGAACGCCAACCGCCTGCGCGGCGATACCGTGGCGCTCGGGCAGAAGCTCCTGCTTCCGCGGGAGGCGACGGTGGAGCGCGTCGCGCTGCCGATCGGGTCGCGCAACGCGCGCCCGACGCACCGCGACACGGTGCGAAGCGCACCGCCCCGCCCGCAGGCGACGTCGAAGCCGGGACGGACCGTTGCTGCTCACCCAAAACGCAGGTAGCACACCCAGCGAACGTAAACGCCTGTGGCGACTAGGTTTTTTGCCTAGTCGACATTGTTTACATCCGGCACGCTTTGGGCGCGGCCCCGGGGCGACAACCCGCTGATCCAACCGGCGTTTCGTCGCTGCGCACGGTTCTTGCTTTCGGCGTCGCGTGCGCGCCGTCCGGCGCGGCGAAGTCAATCCGTCACGGAGGTGGTGTGGTCAAGTTCAAGCAATGGGTCACGGGTTTGGGGCTGCTCGCAGCATTGTCGACCGGCGCCACGACACAGGCGGCGACGATGCCGATCTTCACCGCGGGATTCGACGGGCTGGCGCTCGGCGCCGTTCCGGCCGCTCCGGCGCTGCGCACGGCAGGCCCGGTCACCGTGCGTATCACCACCCGCTCGCCGCTGCGGCCGAAAGCGAAGCCGATCGCGGCCCCGGCGGCGATGCCCAGAAAGAGCACGGCGGTGCGATCGGCCAGCGCCAACAGCTTCCTCATCGCGCCACCCTCGCACACTCCCACCGGCCGGCGCCACGCTCGCGCCTTCCCCGTCACCCAAGCACGTTTCGAATTGCCGACGATGCGGCGCCCGGCCAGGTCCCGCCTGCCCTTAGCGTGCCAGCGTTCGGCCTGTCGAGCGGGCGGGTCGGCAGGCCGGGGCATAAACCAGAGCGGTCGTGGCGCCGACGATCGCGCGCCCAGCGCCTAAGTGGCGTCGCGCGGGATTTCGATCACATAGCCGTCGGACAGGGTCAGCTTGACCGACGCGTCGGCATCTCCGGCCGCGCTGATGTTGCCTGTGCCGCAGTGCCAGAATCCGACCGACCGAAATGCCTCGTCGCTGCCCCACGGATCCCAGACGGTCTTGTCGCCGTCGCTCATCGCGCCCGGCCAGCTGCCGAGCGAGGTCGACATCGCCAGCGGGTAGAGGCCGGCCGGCCGCAGCAGATATTCCGCGCCGTCGCGATCGACCGCGGTGTAGCCGCCACGCGGCTTGGCCGGCCCCGGATAGACGATCACGACATGTCCGTTCGGATGGTCCTTGCGGCCGCCGACGACCAGCTCGCCCCGGGCGGCGAGGGCGCCGGCGGTCGCCATGTCGACCTTCGTCCAGCGCGCCGCGATCGTGTCGATCAGCGCGTTGGCCGGCTGGTAGGCGAGCTCCCGGCCTGCCATCGCGCGGATCACGTCCCACACCGCATTCGAGCAGGACTTGGGGTGGGTCCGGTAGGCGGCGTGGCAGGCTGCCTTCAGTTTCTCCGCTGCGCCATCGGCCATCGCGATGCTCCTCTCAGCCGAGAGTTTCCAGTGCGTCCGGTCGTGTGGACCGACACTCGTTGCGGAACGCGGCGATATGTAGCGCTGATCCGCAGCCATTTCTCGACCACAGCGACTCTCTTCGCAAGTCTGACGAGACCAGCCGGTCCGGGGTCATCGGCGCGCCAGCACCGAATTATGACATCGAGGTCATGAACTTCCCGGCTATTGCAAATGCGTCGCATTACGGTGATAGGCGCGCCAACATGGGAGGGGGAACGATGATCTGGTTGCGCATGCGGTCGCTGGCCGTCGCTTTGACGCTCGTTGCGTCCGCAACGCCGGCGTTCGCCGGCGAGGGGCTGTTCTCCCGCCTCTACACGACCGATCTCACCCCTGGAGGTCATTTCGAACTGGAGCAGGTCGTGCGAGAACGCGAGGGCCGCGCGTTCGGCCATTACGACGCGACCGACTTTCGCACCGAATTCGAATATGGCCTTACGGACAACCTGCAGGGGTCGCTGTATTTGAACACGAACCGCATGCATGCGACGCGGACGTCGGATGACGACGACGAACTCGGCCAGACCGGCTTCACCCGCCACAATTTCACGCTGCAGAGCATTTCGACCGAGTTCATCTACCGCGCGATCAGCCCCTACAAGAGCAAGAATGGCTGGGGCCTCGCTTTCTACATAGAGCCGGGATACGATTTCCACGATCTTCATAACGGCTTGAAGTATGCACCCGGCACCTTCGAACTAGAGACACGCGTTATCATCCAGAAGAACTTCATGGATGATCGGCTTGTCCTCGCTTATAACCTCGTCCTCGAAGCCGAGTCGATCCGCTTCGCGCATCGGCCGGACACCAACAGCGAGCTCGATTGGAACAACGAGGCGGGGATCACGTATCGCTTCGCGCCCAACCTGTTCGCCGGGGCCGAGTTCCGCAATCATAATGAATACGGCAACTTCAAGGTGCACGAGCATTCGATCTACTGGGCCGGTCCAGTGCTTCATTATGGCGGCGAGAAGGCCTGGGCGACGCTCGGCTGGCTCCGTCAATTCGCCGGCAATCCCGGCTTTGACGAGGACGGCAACGACATCGGCAACAATCTTTTCCTGCGCAGCCATGAGAAGAACGAAATAACGCTCAAGGTCGGCGTACCCTTCTGACGAGGTTTCGATGCGGTCCCACTTCCTCCTTCTCGCCGCAGTTCCGGCGATCGCGACGCCGGCCTGGTCGACGGTCTATCTGACCGTGCCGCAGGCCCAGGCGGAGCTGTTCCCGAACGCGCAGCTGACGCCCGACGACCGTACGCTGACGCCGGATCAGGGCGCGGCGATCCGCAAGCGGTCGGGCGTGAACGTGCTCGGCAAGCTGGTTAAGAGCTGGCGGACGCCGGAGGGTGCGCGCCTGTTCGTCGACGAAGTCGTCGGCAAGCATGAGTTCATCACGCTGGCGCTCGCGCTCGACCCCGCCGGCGCGGTGCGCGGCCTGGAGATCCTCGACTATCGCGAAAGCTATGGCGGGCAGGTGCGTGACCCGGCGTGGCGTTCGCAGTTCGTGGGCAAGCGCGACGGCGCGCCGCTGATCCTCGACAAGGACATCCGCAACAATTCCGGCGGAACGCTGTCCGCCCGCCACGTGACCGACGGGGTGAAACGGCTGCTCGTCACCAACAGCATCGTCTTTGCCGGTCGTTGAGCGCGCGCGGCCGCTGCTCGGCACGATCGTCTCGATCCGCGCGGAGGCAGCCGATCAGGCGAGCGCGCGTGGAGCGATCGAGGCGGCCTTCGACGAGATCGCGCACATCCACGAACGGATGAGCTTCCAGTCGCCGCATAGCGACCTGGCGGCGATCGGCCGGCTTCGGGCTGGCGAGACCTGCCGCGTCGATCCCCGCACCGCGACATGCCTGGCGGCGGCGTTGCTGCTGGCGGAGGAGAGCGACGGCGTCTTCGATCCTGTGGTGGCCGGCGATGGAGCGAGCTGGCAAGACGTCGCGCTAGCGGGCGCGACCGTAAGGGCGCGGCGACCGCTTCGCCTCGACTTGTCGGGCATCGCCAAGGGCGCCGCCGTGGACCGCGCGTGCGACCGGCTGAGCGACGCCTGCGCCTCGGGGCTGGTCAATGCGGGCGGCGACCTGCGGCTGTTCGGCCCGGCCGGCGAGACGATTGTCCTCACGACGCGCCACGCTGCTCCGCCGGCTGGCGTGTATGTCGAGAATGGGGCGCTCGCGAGCAGCGATGCTGCGGGGTCGATCGAGGAATATGGCGAACCGCAGCATCGGGACGGACGCACCGGCGCCGTGATCACCGTCGGGTTCGTCAGCGTCGCCGCGCCGCTGTGCCGCGATGCGGACGCACTCACCAAGGTCGTGCTGGCGCTCGGCGGAGCCGCCGAACCGCTTCTGGTCAGCCGGGGCGCGGTCGCTTATCTGCACGATCCCCGGAAAGGATGGTGGTGCGTTGGCGGCGAAGCGTGAGGCGAACAGCGCGATGCGTCTCCGCCCGGGGCGGCGGCGCCTGCTCTATGCGGTTGCGGCGGCGTTATGGGCGAGCGGAGCGCTCTGGATCGTGGCGCATTATTTCTGGGTGAAGCAGGCGGAGTACGGCCCCGAAACCAGCCCGGCCGAACCCTGGGCGCTGCGCGTCCACGGGCTGTTCGCGATGGCGGCGTTGTCCTTCCTCGGCCTGCTATGGGCGGTACATGTGGTAAGGGGCTGGACCGCACGGCGCGGGCGGTGGAGCGGCGGCTTCCTCTTCGGGCTTGCGCTCATTCTGGTGGTGACCGGCTACCTGCTCTATTATGTCGGCGACGATCAGATGCGCGGGTGGGCGTCGCTGTTCCACTGGGTGCTCGGCCTGATCGCGCTCCCCGCCTTCCTGCTCCACCGCTTTCTGCCGAAGCGCTGAAGCTGCGCCCGTCGCGGTTGTACGGGCTGGTGCGGGCGGTCGGACTCGAACCGACACTCCTTGCGGAACTGGATTTTGAGTCCAGCGCGTCTACCATTTCACCACGCCCGCGACCGTCGGGGATTATAGCGACCCAGCAGCCCGGCGCAAATCGTCAGTATGGCCAGGCCAGCCCTTTCCAGTACCGGACCTCCCGCTTGCCCTGTTGATCCGTGCCGGACGTGATCGGCGCACCTCAGTTGGTCGGCGCGCGCCGACGATAGCTCAGCGCCTCGGCGACATGGATGCGGCCGACCGCGTCCGCGCCGGCAAGATCGGCGATGGTGCGCGAGACGCGCAGCACGCGGTGATAGCCGCGCGCCGATAGCCGCATCGCTTCGGCTGCCTGGGCGAGCAGCGTGCGGCCGGCCTCGTCGGGCATGGCGACGCGATCCAGCAGCGCCCCGTCGGCCTCGGCATTGGTGCGCGCGTCCTCGCCGGCATAGCGGTGCGTCTGCCGGGCACGGGCGGCGGCGACGCGGGCGGCGACCTCGGCCGATCCTTCCGCGGGCGGCGGCAGGACGAGATCGGCGGCGCTCACCGCCTGCACCTCGACATGCAGGTCGATACGGTCGAGCAGCGGTCCTGAAACCTTCGCCTGATAGTCGGCGGCACAGCGCGGCGCCCGCGCACAGGCGAGCGACGCATCGCCGAGATGGCCGCACCGGCACGGGTTCATCGCCGCGACGAGCTGAACGCGCGCCGGGAAGGTGACGTGCGCATTCGCGCGCGCGACCGAGACGGTGCCGGTCTCCAGCGGCTGGCGGAGCGAATCAAGCACCGCGCGCTGGAACTCGGGCAGCTCGTCGAGGAACAGCACGCCGAGATGGGCGAGGCTCACTTCGCCGGGCCGGACCCGCAGGCCGCCGCCGACGAGCGCCGCCATCGACGCGGAATGATGGGGACTGCGGAACGGGCGCGCGCGGGACAGCCGCCCGTCGCGAAGCTCGCCCGCGACCGAGGCGACCATCGACACCTCCAGCGCTTCGGCCGGCGTGAGATCGGGCAGGATGCCGGGCAGGCACGCCGCCATCAGCGACTTGCCGGCGCCCGGCGGCCCGACCATCACCATGTTGTGGCCGCCCGCGGCCGCGATCTCCAGCGCGCGCTTCGCTGTCTCCTGACCCTTGACCTGCCTCAGGTCCGGCCCGGCGGCGCGTGGGCCCGCCTCGCCGGGCAGCGGCGGCGGCAGGGCGACCTGCCCGCGGAAATGGTTGAGGAGGGCGAGCAGGTCGGGCGCGGCGATCACCTCGATCGATCCGGCCCACGCGGCTTCCGGCCCCTGTGCCGCCGGGCAGACCAGGCCGAGCCCGCGTTCGGAGGCATGGAGTGCTGCTAGCAGTACGCCGGGCGCCGGCGCGACCCGCCCATCCAGCCCCAGCTCGCCGACCACGACATAGGCCGCCAGCGTCTCGGCATCGACCACCCCCATCGCGCCGAGCAGCCCGAGCGCGATCGGCAGATCGTAGTGCGAGCCTTCCTTGGGCAGATCGGCCGGAGAGAGGTTGACGGTGATCCGCTTGGGCGGCAGCGCTAGGCCTATCGCGGCAAGAGCGGCGCGGACCCGCTCGCGGCTCTCGGCGATCGCCTTGTCGCCGAGACCCACGATGATGAAGGCCGGGATGCCGGGCGCGACCTGCACCTGCACTTCGACGGCACGCGCTTCCAGCCCGAGGAACGCCACCGTCGCGACGTGCGCGACCATCGGCGCTAGCCGAGCCCCACGGCGCGATAGGCCGACGCGAGCGTGGGAGCAGCCGCTTCCGCAGCCCGCGCCGCGCCGATCGCCAGCAGCCGGTCGAGCTCGCCCGGATCCGCGTTGAGTTCGGCGAGACGGGCGGTGAGCGGGCGCAGCGTCTCGACGACGAGTTCGGCGAGAGCTGGCTTGAACGCGCCGAAGCCCTGGCCGGCGAACCGCGCCAGCACCGCTGCCGCCGGCTCGTCGGCCAAGGCCGCGTAGAGGCTGACGAGGTTCTTCGCCTCGGGCCGGCCTTCCAGCAGCGCCGGATCGTCCGGCAGCGGCTCGGGATCGGTCTTGGCCTTGCGGATCTTCTGGAGGACGAGATCGGGATCGTCGCCGAGATTGATGCGGCTCATGTCCGACGGATCGGACTTCGACATCTTGGCGGCGCCGTCGCGCAAGCTCATGATCCGTGCGGCCGCTGGCGGGATGATCGGCTCGGGCAGCGTGAACAGCTCGACACCGTAATCCGTATTGAACTTGGTGGCGACGTCGCGGGCGAGCTCGAGATGCTGCTTCTGGTCCTCGCCCACCGGGACGTGGGTCGCCTGATAGACGAGCACGTCGGCCGCCTGCAGCACCGGATAGGTGAAGAGCGCGACCGACGCGCCCTCCCGGTTCTTGCCGGACTTGTCCTTGAACTGGGTCATCCGGTTAAGCCAGCCGATGCGGGCGGTGCCGTTCAGCAGCCACTGCAGCTCGGCATGCGCCGTCACCTTGCTCTGCCGGAAGAGCGTCGCGCGGGCCGGATCGATGCCGGCGGCGATCAAGGCCGCCGCCATTTCGCGGATGCTCGCGGCGAGGCTCGTCGCATCGATGAAGCTGCTGAGCGCATGCAGGTCGGCGAGGAAGAAGAAGCACTCGCCGCCCTCGTCGTCCAGCGCATCCTGCATGCGTACCCAGTTGCGGATCGCGCCGAGATAATTGCCGAGATGGAGGTTGCCGGTCGGCTGGATGCCGGAGACGATGCGCTTGCTCATGGCGCGGCTGTCGGGGACGCCGCGCGCCTCGTCAACTGCGCCTTGAGGTCCGCCCAGCGATACGCGCCGAGCGCGAAGGCGGCGGCGAAATAGACCGCGCCGCCCAGCCCGATCAGGATCGCCAGCGCGCCGACCCGCTCGACCACGCTGCCGCCGGTGTACGGGTCGAGTTGCCGGTCCAGCACGAACAGCAGCGCCGTCATCACCAGCGCCGCGCCGGTCAACCGCAGCGTGCGGCGACGAAGCTGGCCGTCCACCGCGAAGTGGCCGCGCCGCCGCAGCGTGCGGTAGAGCAGGCCGACATTGACCCATGCGGCGATCGAGGTCGACAAGGCGAGGCCGACATGGGCTAGGCCGGTCGCGAACACCGAGATCAGGTTGAGGGCGAGGTTGACGGCCATCGCCGCCATCGCGATCCGGAACGGCGTGCGGGTGTCGGCGCGCGCGTAGAAGCCAGGCGTCAGCACCTTGATGAGCACGAAGGCGGGCAACCCGATCCCGAAAGCGGTAAGCGCCGCCGCCGTGCCGTGCGTCGCCACCTCGGTGAACCGCCCGGTCTGGAACGTCGCCCGGATGAGCGGCGTCGCCGCCACGATCAGCGCCGCCGCCGCGGGCAAGGTGAGGAGCAGCGACAGCTCGATGGCGCGGTTCTGGGTGTGGACGGCGGCGGCATCGTTGCCCCCGCCGATCTGGCGGGAGAGCGTCGGCAGGATCGCCGTGCCGACGCCGATGCCGACGAGCGCGAGCGGCAACTGGTTCAGCCGATCGGCGTAATAGAGATAGGAGACCGAGCCCTGCGGCAGCTTTCCCGCGGCGAGCATGGTTGAGATCAAAAGGTTGAACTGCACCGCGCCCGCCCCCACCGCCGCCGGCCAGATGATCGCCAGCAGCCGCTTGACCTCCGGGTTGAACGTCGGCCGCCCGAGCCGCAGCACGATCCCCGCCTGGCGGCACGACCAGATCAGCCACAGCAACTGGGCGACCCCCGACACGGTGACGGCGATCGCCTGCGTGCGCGCGGTGGCGATCGCGTCGTGCCCGCGGAAGAAGACGAGCGCCACGATCATGCAGATGTTGAGCAGCACCGGCGCCGCCGCATTCACCCAGAAGCGGTTGAGCGAATTGAGGATGCCGCCGAGCAGCGAGACCAGGCTGATCAGCAGCAGATAGGGGAAGGTGATGCGGGTGAGCTCGACCGCAAGGTCGAACTTGGCAGGGCCGCCGCCCTCGCGGAAGCCGAGCGTGATCAGCCACACGATCGGTCGCGGAAAGACCATGATCAGCGTCGTGAACACGCACAGGAACGGCAGCAGCACCGACAGCACGTCCTGCGAGAACCGGACGCCGGCGGGCAGGCCGGCGCCGCCCTCGAGTTCGGCGGCGGCGACGGTGCGGTTGAACATCGGCACGAACGCGGAGGCGAACGCGCCCTCGGCGAACAGCGCGCGGAACAGGTTGGGCAGCCGCCAGGCGATCAGGAAGGCGTCCGAGGCGAAGCCGGCGCCGACGAAATGCGCCATCAGCTGATCGCGCACGAAGCCGAGCACGCGGCTGACGAGCGTCAGCCCGCCGATCGTGGCGGTGGCACGGACGAGGTTCATGGGTGTTCCGGACCCTCCCCTGCGGCGGGGAGGATCATGGCGATCAGGCCTGGCCGACCGGCTCGGCGTTCTCGAGCCCGTTCTGCGCCGCCTCGGTCTGGGCGATGTAGAGCGCGCCGAAGTCGATCGGTTCGAGCATCAGCGGCTGGAAATTGCCGTCGCGGATCGCATCCGAGATGATCCGCCGCGCGAACGGGAACATCAGCCGCGGTGCCTCGGCGAAGAGGAACAGCTGGATCTGGTCGTCGGCCAGGTTGCGGATGCCGAACAGCGCGCCGTAGACGAGCTCGACGTGGAAGGCGGTCTTGTCGGCCGACTGGGCCGAGACTTCGATCTTCAGCGCGACCTCGTGCACGTCCTCGCCGACGACCTGCGCGCCGATGTTGAACTGCACGTCGATGCGCGGCTGCCCCTGCCACTGATAGACCGCCGGCGCATTCGGGTTCTCGAACGACAGGTCCTTCACATATTGGGCGATCAGGCTGACCTGCGGCGCATTGTCGTCGCCGTTCTGGAGCGCGCCTGCGCCCATATCGTCTTGCTCGGCCATGTCGTCCCCGCAGCTCCAACTGAATTGGGCGCGCGACTAGCAGGCGGTGCAAGGCAGGGCAATGGCCGTGGCGGGTGCAATCCTTGCTCCGATTGTCAACCGCCATTTGAATCCCGCGCCGCCCGCGCTTATGTAGGACGTTCGTGGCGATGGAGGCCGGGTGGTCGAGATCATTCTTCTGGCGATGGTGGCGGTGTTCATCGGGTTGCGGCTGTTCAGCGTGCTGGGCCGGCGGACGGGCCACGAGCAGCCGATCGCCAAGCCCGCCGAGCTGACGCCGCAGGGCAGCGCGCTGCCGCGCTCCGTCGCCGACGCCCCCGCCGCCGCGCCAGTCCTGGCCGACACCACCGTCGACGCCTCGGCCGGCGAGGGCATCCGCGCGATCGTCTCGGCCGATCCGGACTTCGACGTCACGCGCTTTCTGGATGGTGCGCAGGCGGCCTACCGGATGATCCTCGAGGCATTCTGGAAGGGTGACGAGGAAGCACTCGCCCGGCTTACCGGTGACGATGTCCGCGAGGCGTTCGGTCAGGCGATCGCGGACCGCAAGGCCGCCGGCCACATCGTCGACAACCGGCTGGTCACGATCGAGCGCGCCGCGATCGAGAAGGCGCGCGTATCCGGCCAGATGGCGAGCGTCACCGTCCGCTTCGATGCCGACGTCGCCGCGGTGACGCGCGATGCCGAAGGTAACGTCGTCGCCGGATCGCTGAGCGACGCCGTGCCGACGCACGACGTCTGGACGTTCAGCCGCCACATCCGTGCCGACGATCCCAACTGGGTCCTGATCGAAACCGACGAGGCGGCGTGATCCCGTTCAGGGTTGCGGGGGCGGCGCTCGTCGCGCTGGCCCTCGCCGCGTGCGCGATCGTGCCGCCGGGGACGAGCGAAACGCCGGCCCCTCGCCCCCCCCGCACCCGACCCATGCCGGCACGTCCCAGGTCCCGACCGCTGCCGCCGTCTTCCGTGCCGCGCCCGGCCGGCCCCGCCTCGACCGCTCTCAACCTGCAGGGCGCAGCGCGCCTCACTGGTGTTCGCCCCGGCCCCGACATCGCGACGCTGGCCATCTCGGACGAGCGGGCACGCGCCGCGCTGGCGGCGTTCCGCCTGTCCTGCCCGGCGCTGCTGCGACGTGCGGACGGCAGCGGCCTGACCCGCGGGGCGGACTGGCAACCGGCCTGCGCCGCCGCGGCGAGCTGGCCGGAGCGCGATGCCCGCCGCTTCTTCGTCGAACAGTTCCAGAGCGTCGTCGTCGGTGACGGGCAGGCCTTTGCGACCGGCTATTACGAGCCCGAGATCGCCGCTTCGCTCACCCGCCGCGCCGGCTACACCACACCCATCTATCGTCGCCCGCCGGATCTGGTGGAGGCGGACCTCGGGCTGTTCGCGGACGACTGGAAGGGCAAGCGCATCCGCGGCCGCGTCGCCGACGGCAGGCTCGTCCCCTATCCGGACCGGGCCGCGATCGTCGCCGGCGCGCTCGCCGATCAGGGCCTGGAGATCGCCTGGGCGGCCGACCCGGTCGAGTTCTTCTTCCTCCAGGTGCAGGGATCGGGACGGCTGCGGCTGACCGACGGATCGGTGCTGCGGATCGGCTATGACGGGCAGAATGGCCGCGACTATGTCGGCGTCGGCGCGCTGCTGCGCAGCCGCGGCGTGCTCGCGCCCGGGCAGGCGTCGATGCAGGGCATCATGGGCTGGCTGCGCGACCATCCCGACCAGGCGCCCGGCGTGCTCAACGAGAACCGGAGCTTCGTCTTCTTCCGCGAGATCGACGGCCCCGGCCCGCCCGGTGCGCTGGGCGTGGCGGTGGCCGGCCGCACCACCGTTGCCGCCGATCCCGCTTTCGTGCCGCTCGGCGCGCCGGTGTTCCTGGACGTCGACCGGGCCGAAGCGGACGGCCTGTGGGTGGCGCAGGATACCGGCGGCGCGATCAAGGGCGCGAACCGCTTCGACACCTTCTGGGGCGCGGGCGACGAGGCGCGGCGCATCGCCGGCGGCATGTCGGCGAAGGGACAGGCGGTGCTGCTGCTTCCGAGGGGCAGCATGGCGCGCATCGGCGGGGGCGGAAATGGCGGGGCGTCGGCTCGGCCCTGACGAGCAGGCGCTGTGGCGCCGGGTCGTCGCGGGCGTTCGCCCGCTCGGGCGACGCGTTTCGGACGCACTTCCCGAAGA
>CAXTTP010000065.1:2769-11542 GCA_964247195.1 uncultured Sphingomonadaceae bacterium | reverse complement strand
CGATCGAGATCAACGGGCTCGGCTATGCGGTGATGATGGCGACGCCGGCCGACCTCGTCGACTTCGCCTACGGCTTCTGCCTGTCCGAACGCCTGATCGATGCCGCGGCCGACCTGGTCGACGCCGAGGCGCACGACACCGGACAGGGCGTGATCCTGCGCGTCACGCTCGTGCCGGAGCGTCTCGACCGGGTCGTCGAGCGGGTACGCCACCGCGTTTCGGAATCGTCGTGCGGGTTGTGCGGCATCGAGAATCTCGAGCAGGCGCTGCGCCCGTTGCCGAGGATCGTGGGTGAAGCGCGGGCGGAGGATAGCGCGGTCTTCCGCGCCCTTGGCGCGCTTCGCCTGCACCAGCCGCTCAACGCCGCGACCGGTGCCGTCCATGCCGCCGCCGCCTGCGCCGCCGACGGCGCCATCCGCCTCGCCCGCGAGGATGTCGGCCGGCACAACGCCTTCGACAAGCTGGTCGGCGCGATGCTGCGCGTCGGGCTGGCCTGGGACGGCGGCTTCGCGCTGCTTTCGGCGCGATGCTCCTACGAGCTGGTCGAGAAGGCGGTGCTCTGCAATTGCCCGATGCTCGTCACCGTCTCGGCGCCGACGAGCCTCGCGCTCGACCGCGCCGCCGCCGCCGGCCTGAAGCTGGTGACGCTCGCCCGCCCCGATGCGGCATTGCTGAGCGACGGCTGAGGTTCCCCTTCGTTGCGGGAACGGATAGATCGTTACGGATGACCGCATCCTTCCCCGCCATCCGCCTCCGCCGCACCCGCGTCGCGGCGTGGAGCCGCGCCCTCGTCGCCGAGCATAGCCTGACGCCGGCCGACCTGATCTGGCCGCTGTTCGTCACGTCGGGCGAGGGCGTCGAAGAGCCGATCGCGACGCTGCCCGGCGTCTCGCGCTGGTCGGTCGACCGACTCGTGGGTCGCGCGCGCGAGGCAGTGATGCTTGGCATTCCCTGTATCGCGCTCTTCCCCAACACCCCCGCCGAACTGCGCAGCGACGACGGCCGCGAGGCGCTCAACCCCGACAACCTGATGTGCCGCGCGATCCGGGCGGTGAAGGACGCCGTCCCCGCCCTCGGCATCCTCACCGACGTCGCCCTCGATCCCTATACCGCGCACGGCCATGACGGGCTGGTCGACGCCTGTGGCCGGGTGCTCAACGATCCGACCAGCGCTGTCCTGATCGAGCAGGCGCTGGTCCAGGCGGCGGCGGGCGCCGACATCGTCGCGCCGTCGGACATGATGGACGGCCGCATCGGCGCGATCCGGTCCGCGCTGGAGGATGCCGGCCACCAGGACGTGCAGATCATGGCCTATGCCGCCAAATATGCCTCCGCCTTCTACGGTCCGTTCCGCGACGCGGTCGGCTCGCGCGGGCTGCTCAAGGGCGACAAGCGCGGCTACCAGATGGACCCGGCCAATGCCGAGGAGGCGCTACGGGAGGTCGCGCTCGATCTAGCGGAGGGCGCCGACACGGTGATGGTGAAGCCGGGCCTGCCCTATCTCGACATCGTGCGACGGCTTAAGGAGCGGTTCGCGGTGCCGGTGTTCGCCTATCAGGTGTCCGGCGAATATGCGATGATCGAGGCCGCCGCAGCGGTTGGGGCCGGCGATCGCGACGCCCTGGTGCTGGAGACCTTGCTCGCCTTCAAGCGCGCCGGCGCCTCCGGCGTGCTGACCTACCATGCCGCGCACGCGGCGCGGCTGCTGACCGGCTGACAAGCCGCTCAGCCGGCGCAGGTCCCGGCCTGAAGCGCGTCGGCACGCGTCTGTTCGGCCGCTTCGATCGCGCTTACCTGCGCCATGGCGGCGGCAATGCGGCTCGTGTCGACCGGGGCGCTCTCGCCGCCACTGCTGTCGATGAGCAGACGGTCGAGCCCGGCGGCCGCCGCACGCACCGCGCCGCGCGTCGCATCCAGCGAGGAAAGCGCCTGCTGTGCCCCGACCCACGCCTCCGATCCCTCGCTCGCGCGGAGTCCCGCGACGATCGTGCGGCAGCCGTCGTTCGCCGACCTGACGAACGCGGCGTCCGCTTCGACCGCCTGTTCGGCCAGCGCCGCGGCGCGTGCAT
Organism: uncultured Sphingomonadaceae bacterium; assembly: GCA_964247195.1. Classification (GTDB taxonomy): domain Bacteria; phylum Pseudomonadota; class Alphaproteobacteria; order Sphingomonadales; family Sphingomonadaceae; genus JAQGLK01. The sequence continues at coordinate 9,473 of CAXTTP010000065.1, read as the reverse complement.
CGCGCGCCGGGTCCGGCGTGGCGACTGCGGCGATTGTCGGCGCCGGCGCCGCGCCGTCGGACGCGCTCCGTTCGATCGGGCGCGGCGCCAGCGACGGATAGCCGCGCCGGCTGTCGCACCCGCCGAGCGCGAGCGACGCGGCGCCGGCAAGCAGGAAGGGGAAGGCGGAGCGGAGCGGGAAGGGCGGCGACATGCCCCTTCCTAGAGCCACTCTCGCCCGAGTTGAAGCGCGTCGATCCGCCGCGCAACGGGGTTGCGCCAGCCGCGTCACCTGACTATGCGGCCTCCAACGCGCCCGTAGCTCAGCTGGATAGAGCATCAGACTACGAATCTGAGGGTCGGCCGTTCGAATCGGTCCGGGCGCACCAATATCCTGAGTCTCACACGGTCGCTTCATCTTCTCGGCGAATATGGCGCGAAGCGCTTCCTGTTTCGTTCGTCACTGCCATTCCTCCTTCACTTCGCTGAAGGCCCGGTCGAGGATCGCCGTCGCCATCCAGACCATCAGCTCCTCCGCCTTCTCGCCAGACAGGCCGCAAATGTCGCGAAGCACCAGGAGCGCATCGATGGCGAGACACACCGCAAGGCAGTCGGTCAGCTTCTCGAAGCTATCGGCCGAAATCTCTTCGCGCAGGCGCGGCTACCTCGTTCCCGCGGGCCCGTCGATCGGCACGGGCGCCCAAGCTGTCGCTTGCGCAAAGAGAGTTCGCCGGCGAGGTTTTCTACTTCTCAACCCAACGCGCCGCAGTGTCTCCTAGCGTCGATTCTCGGCGCTAGGAGAGCGTCCATGAAGCTTACTCACCTGATCGTCGCGGGGGGCCTGCTGTTCAGCGTCGGCCTGTCTGCGCCGGCAATCGCGCAAGGTGCACCACCGCCGCCGCCGATGGATCGGGGTCCGCCGCCACCTCCGCCAGGCAGACCCGGCATGCATGACGGACCGGGCGTGCATCGTCCCCGGCCTCCCATGCACGACGGCTGGCATCGTCCTGGGCCGCCGATGCACGGGGGCTGGCATCGTCCTCGGCCGCCGATGCACGGGGGCTGGCATGGTGGTCGTCGCTGCCGCACCGTGTGGTACCACCATCATCGCGTGCGCCGTTGCTGGTAGTACGGAACTGATTTGCCGGCGGGGCAGGTGCATTCCGCCTCGCCGGCTCTCCAGCCGAGCGCCAGTAGCAAACGGGTAAACCCGGTTTATCTGCGGCAGCGCGTCAGCACGGTGGGGCGAAGCGTGTCGGGTTCCTGGATCCGCAGGGTCTCGCCGCGGCGTTCGAACCGGTAGGTGCCCTGGCCTTGTGAACTGCCCTCGACCATGCAGCTGCCCTTGGTCGTCCAGCGGTTCGGCCCGAGAAGTCGAAACGGCCCGAACGTGCACGACGCCTCATGCTGGTCCATCGTCCGACCGTGGATGACCGTCGGCGCATCCGAAGAATCCTGAGGCTTCGCGCACGACCGCGGGTTGGCCGCCCACTTGCCGTCGACAGCGGGGGGTGCGCCCGTGGCGACTGCACTGGCAGCAAGCAAGGTGAAGAGAACGGCCATCGTTGGATCCTTCGTCGGAGAGAGCTAGCGTTCCTCCACCTACTATCGCCAACATGTTAATTGCAGCGATAGCGTTCCACCGCTGCCACGGGGCACGGACCACCGAAAACGACTAGCGACATCAACGTGCCAGGCAGGGCGCGATCGTTGCAGACAGGCGCTCGGCGCCTCCGGCGCTCACGGGGAGCTCGGCGACGAACCCGGCGTCATGCGCATGGGCGCCGCGCTGCCGCCAGACGAGTGTCGCGCCCCGCACGAGCGGCTTGAGTACCATGGCCAGCGCCTTCATGGCTGCAGGATCATTGCGCGCCGCCGCGACGGTGAGCGTGAACGCCTTACCAGGACCATAGCCGCCGCTGGCAGCGAACGCCTCTCGCCGTACGGCGCCATGGTCCCGGACGACCAGATTGCTGAGCCGCCGGCGGGTGCCGTCGGGTCCGTCGAAGGGATCGAAGTCGAAGGCGGCGCGCGCACCCACGGGCACGCGGATCGCCACCCCGAACGAGCCAAGCGTGTTTGGGCCCGACGACGAGCAGGTGAAGGTGAACTCGGCCGGATGCTTGTTCGCGGCGATCGTCGCGGAGCCGGGGAACGTCACCTGTTCCGCGGCACGCGCCGTGGCCACGCTCCACGGCCCCGCCGTCATGACGACGGCGAGCAGCACGCCAGCATTGATCCGGCAACGGCGCTGCATAGATCCAGTCTCCTCGTCCTGCGGGCCACATGCAGCATCGGGTCGGCACCGCGGCTGTTCAATCCAGGCCGTCATCTCTGCTGGACGGCTTCCTCATCGGCGTCCAGTGCGCGATCGGTCAAGGTAGGAACAAAGCCGCCCTGCTGCGGGTAAGGCGATGCTTGCAGGAGTAGACAAGCGTGCCACACGCCACACGAGCGGACGACCGCTTAGCGAGGCTACGAGGTCAGTGATCGATCCGTCCCCGATCCTGATTGGCACCGCCGGCTGGTCGATCCCAACCGCCGAGGCGGAGTGTTTCCCCGCGATCGGCACCCACCTCGAGCGTTATGCGTCGAAGATGTCTGCAGTCGAGATCAACTCCTCGTTCCATCGTCCGCACCGGCGTTCGACCTACGAGCGGTGGGCGGCAGGCACGCCGCAGAACTTCCGCTTTTCCGCGAAAATCCCGAAGGAGATCTCGCACAAGAGGAAGCTGGTCGACGCGGCCGAGCCGCTCGCGACCTTCGTCGAGCAGGTCGGCGGATTGGGAGAGAAGCTTGGCGTCCTCCTCCTGCAACTGCCGCCAAGCCTGGCGTTCGTCCCCGGCATCGCGTCGGCGTTCCTCGACGCGCTTAGGTACCGGGCCGGGCACGAGATCGGGATCGCGTGCGAGCCGCGGCATGCGACATGGTTTGCAGGTGAGGCCGAGGCGTGGCTGGTGGAACATCGCGTCGCGCGCGTTGCGGCGGATCCGGTACTGGCTGCCGGAGGCGAGCGGCCGGGAGGCTGGACGGGTCTGCGCTATCACCGCCTTCATGGCTCCCCGCGGATCTACTACTCGCCATACGGTCCCGAGCGCCTCGAAGAGCTGGCGCAAGTGCTGACGAACGGCAGAGGAATGGGAGGCGACACATGGTGCATCTTCGACAACACCGCCGCGGGTGCAGCCACCGGTAACGCGCTGAGCTTGCAATCCTTGCTCGCACCCGCCGCGAGATGAATGGATGTCCTCGCCTTGGGGTCACCTTTGCCTCAGGTGGCAAGTACCCGCCTCACCGCTGCCCTGCCGTCCGGGGTAAGCTGCGTGGGCTCATCCCCATTCGGGTCAGACTTCTGGATCCAGGGGCCGCCGGGATCTTCTCCGTGGCCCGGCTCGGACAGCTTGCCGATATCAGCCAGGGTAAGGCCGCTAGCCATACGGTCGATCTCGACGGTGCCCCACCATGCGTCGAGATCATCATCCGAGGCGTCGGCATCCAACCCCTCGGCCGTGGCTAGTATCTCCTTCAACACGTCCAGCCGTCCGGCTTCCAAACCGAGTGGGTCGCTGGGATTAGGATGGTTCGCCTGGTCCATGTCTCGTTCCTCGATCGATGTGGGGAACCGGATAGCATGGCGGCGAAGCGCCTACGAGGATGGGGCGTTCACGTCTGCTGCTGGGTCGAACAGCTTCCGGGCGGAAAATTACAATCGGCTAGCTGACGTCGCTCAAGAGATTGTGATTGATAAGCAAGCCGCCCCGTGCGAGCCGCTGTTAACGTAAATGAAAGCGGCAAAAAGGGGATTGTCATGGACGGTGATCGCGCAGGCAGCGGCCTCAGTCGTCGTGAAACGATCGCGCTAGGTACAGTCGCCGCGGGAGCGATGGCGGCTGGACAGGCGTCCGCTGCGCCAGCATCGGCCGATAGCCCCGGCGTTCCGATCGCACCCGCGCACCGCATCGTCGATGCCGAGGGTGGCGTGCAAGTGAGCGCCGCCGGCGAGGTCCATCAAGTCCGCACCGGCAGCACTCCGGCGCTGACGACCCAGCAGGGCGTGCCGATCGCCGACGACCAGAACTCGCTGAAGGCAGGCGCGCGCGGCCCCGTGCTGCTCGAAGACTTCATCCTCCGCGAGAAGATCAACCGCTTCGATCACGAGCGCATCCCCGAGCGCGTCGTCCACGCGCGCGGCACCGCCGCGCACGGCTATTTCGAGCTGACCCACTCGCTCGCCGGCATCTCGAAGGCGGACGTCTTCCAGCGCGTCGGCGAGCGCGTGCCGCTGTTCGCGCGCTTCTCGACGGTGGCGGGCAACAAGGGCTCGGCCGACCTCGCCCGCGACGTGCGCGGCTTCGCGGTCAAGTTCTACACCAAGGGAGGCAATTGGGATCTCGTCGGGAACAACATTCCGGTGTTCTTCATCCAGGACGCGATCAAGTTTCCGGACATCATCCACGCGGTGAAGGAGGAACCGGACCGCGGCTTTCCGCAGGCGGCGTCCGCCCACGACACGTTCTGGGACTTCATTTCGCTGACGCCTGAATCGATGCACATGATCATGTGGGTCATGTCCGATCGCGCGATCCCGCGCTCGTACCGGATGATGGAGGGTTTCGGCGTCCACAGCTTCCGGCTGATCGATGGCGGCGGGAAGTCGACCTACGTCAAATTCCACTGGCGCCCCAAGCTCGGCACCCAGTCGGTGGTGTGGGACGAGGCGGTCAAGATCAACGGTGCCGATCCTGACTATCACCGTCGCGATCTCTGGAACGCGATCGAGTAGGGCGACTTCCCGGAGTGGGAGCTGTCGGTGCAGACCTTCGACGAGGCGTTCGCCAAGCGCTTCGACTTTGACGTTCTCGACGCCACCAAGCTCATCCCCGAGGAGCTCATCCCGCTGCGGCCGGTCGGCCGCATGGTGCTCGACCGCAATCCCGACAACCATTTCGCCGAGGTCGAGCAGGTCGCCTTCTGCACGAGCAATATCGTGCCGGGGATCGACTTCACCAACGATCCGCTGCTTGCGGGCCGCAACTTCTCCTATCTCGACACGCAGATCACCCGGCTCGGCGGCCCCAACTTCGCGCAGATCCCGATCAACCAGCCGCGCTCCCCGATGGCCAACTTCCAGCGCGACGGCCACATGCAGATGCAGGTGCCGAAGGGGCGCGTCGCTTACGAACCGCAGTCGCTGAGCGCCACCGCGCCGCGCGAGGATCCGGCGCGCGGCTTCCGCAGCTTCGCCGCACGCGAAGCCGGCGACACGTTGCGCGTGCGTTCGGAGAGCTTCGCCGACCATTTCAGCCAGGCGCGGCAGTTCTACATGAGCCAGACCGCGCCCGAGCAGAACCACATCGTCGCGGCACTCACGTTCGAGCTGAGCAAGGTAGAGGCCAAGCCGGTGCGCGACCGCATGCTCGGCCAGCTCGTCAACATCGATCCGACGCTCGCGCGGCGCGTAGCGAACGGCCTCGGCCACCGCGATGCGATCGCGCGTATCGCGCCCGCGGCACCTACGCGCACGAACCTGCGTCCGTCGCCGCCGCTCAGCATCCTCGCCAAGGCGCAACCCACGCTGCAGGGCCGGATGATCGGGTGCCTGATCGCCGACGGCACCGACCCGGCTCTGGTGAGCGCGCTGGGGGCTGCGGTCAAAGCGGCAGGCGCGGACTTCAAGGTGGTCGCGCCCAAGGTCGAAGGCGTGACGGGCGCCGGCGGCGCCGTCATTCCGGCCGACATGCAGCTCGCCGGGGGACCGTCCGTGCTGTTCGATGCGGTGGTCGTCATGCTCGCGCCCGAGGGCGGCACGGATCTCGCTCGCGAGGCGGCGGCGGTGGCGTGGGTGCACGATGCCTTCGCCCACGTGAAGGTGATCGGGTTCAGCGCCGGCGCGCTTCCGTTGATGGAGAAGGCGGGAGCGGTGATGGCCGGGCGTCCGGTGGACGGCGGCGTCGTTGCGCTTGCAGACGGCAGTGCCGCAACGAGCTTCCTCGACCTGGCCAGCCGTGGGCGGATTTGGTCGCGCGAACCGACTGTGCGCAAGCCCTACTGATCCCGATCAGCCGTGGTGATGTCGCGCGCCGGCAGGCATGGCCTCCGCCGAAGTCTTAGCGGTGGCTGAGTCCAACCGAGGTATACCTGAGGCTCTATACCGGGACCCGCCTCTGGACGTCGGCTCGCCCGCGCAGACATCGCCTCAGGCGATCCCCAGCGGTGGCGTGAACCTCAACGCTGTCCTGTACACGGCCGCCGGGCCGGGGCCGCATCCAACCGTCCTGCTCCTCCACGGGCTGCCCGGGAACGAGCAGAACGTCGACCTCGCCCAGGCCGTGCGCCGAGCGGGATGGAACGTGCTGACCATCCACTACCGTGGCTCGTGGGGCGGACCGGGCACCTTCCGCTTCGAGAACTGCCTTGAAGATGCCGCGGCGGCGCTGGATTGGTTGCGGGTTGCAGCTGGAGACGTCGCCCTCAAGCTCGATCCCCGCCGGATCATCGTCATCGGCCACAGCATGGGCGGCTTTGTAGCGGCTCACGTTTCTTCCGAGTGCCAGGAGATCCTGGGTGCGGTGATGATCTCCGGCGTCGACCTGGGCCGCGCCTTCGGCCAAGCCGCCGCCAGCGTCGACGAGAATGTCGGGATCAGCGCCGGCTTGCACATTCTGGCGGGCACTTCTCCAGAAGCGCTCGCTGACGAAGCACAGGCCAAATCGAAGCGATGGCGG
>CAXTTP010000065.1:0-2759 GCA_964247195.1 uncultured Sphingomonadaceae bacterium | reverse complement strand
CAAACTATGCAGATCGCCTCGCGAACCGACCGGTGTTGATGATCACGTCGACCGACGGATTCGCCGAGGGTAGCGACGCACTGGCCGAGTTGATCCAAGCTTCCGATGGCGCGCACCTGACGCGCCGCCATTTCCTGACGGATCACAGCTACTCTGATTGCCGCATCGCGCTGCAATCAACGGTGCTGGACTGGCTTGGAACGGTCACATCTTGCAGTTTGGAAGCTTTACCCGGAGATGGTTGTGGACCATCCGGTCGTTGAGCGGCTTTCCGAGGTGTCCATGAGGACATCGGATCGAAGAAGATAGTCGCTCAGGATATAGCGTCCAGTTGCGCCAGGCTCTCCTGAGGGGGGAGCGAACGCGCCATCGCCTCGGCCTCTTTGTCCACGCGCGAGGCAAGCATCGGATTGTCCCGTCGCTGCTCCTCGATGAGCTCGATCAACTTCGCCATCTTCTTCTCGCTCAACACTGCGATCTGAAGCGTCAGCTCGGCTCGCCGCTCGGCGAGCTGGTTCTGATGCTGCTGCGTCGAGAGGATCGCCAACGCGATCAACAACGCGGCGAGAGTCGCGACAAACGCCAGGTCCGGGAATGGGAAATCCTCTAGCGGATGCACGCCCATTCGCTGCGCGACATAGTTCCCCGCCATCCAGCCGAGGATTAGCAGCAACACGACCGCGAGAGTGGCTGGACGGCCCAGCGAGGCAGTGATGCGATTGGCCACGCGCTGAATGGCCGTAGTCGACTGGTCGTGAGAGCGATGAAGTTCGGCCAGATGCGCGACCGATTGCTCGGGTTCTGAGGCGCCGTCACTCACCTGCCTGTTCCAGCCTGAAGGCTGGTGCGGTCTCGTTGCCCGCAAGGCTGGCACAGATCAGGCACGATCGGCCTCAGGTCGCGGCGCTGGAAGCCAGGGCTTCCGCTGCCGACTTGATCAGCGTGACTGTGTTGCCGCGAATGTCCTGCACCAGCGCCGTAGCGACGTAATGATGCTCACCATCGTCCTTCGATCTGGTCAGCTTGATCCTGTCGCCGTCGACATGATCGACCATGCCGACGTGCTGGCCATCGACATCCAAGACTTCCATGTGTTCATTTATGACATTTGCTTCGGTCATGGCTAATCTCCTGAGTTCGGGGCATCAACGCACGGAGAGCGGCTTCGGCACCCGCATCGCTGCGGATCGCAAGATGCGGCGGTACGTCTTGCCGCGGTTCACTTCATCCCGCGCCGCCGCCACGATGCCGTCGAGGCATCCGCCCGAACGAGGTCGGGAAGCCTGTAAGCCCGCGGGAATGTCCGACGACGGGTCGTCGTCGTGAATGTGACGGTAGCGAATGGGTGACTTGTTGCCGGCGCGGACAGGGCTAGCGCTTCGACTGCCATAGCTCGATTTTGGTGCCATCCGGATCGAGGATACTAGCAAAGCGGCCGTTCTCATCCTCCTGGCGGTCGATCACCGCCACACCCTTCTCGCGCAGTCGCACCAGCATGGCATCGAGGTCGTCGACGGCGAAGTTGATCATGAACTCCCGCTTGGACGGCGTGAATTGGTCGCTCGTGGGCTTGAACGCATTCCACACCACAACTGGTGGGTGACCGGGCGCGTCGTAGCGCAGGAGAGCACCGCCCCATGGTTCCAGCGTGATGGCGAGCACGTCGCGGTACCATTCTGCAAGACGCTTTGGATCAGCGCTACGCACGAACACGCCGCCCACCCCGGTCACATGCCCGCGTGGTGGCGCCGACGGTGTGGCTGCCGCCAACATGACCGACATGAAGATTGCGGCGGCCATTGTTCTCCCTATCCGGTGCCCGTGCGCAGTCATTCGGCAGCATTCCCGACGATCAATCGCTGATATTCGCGTTCGGAGCGGCCATAGGTGTCGCCGGCGAGCTCCAGCAGCTTTGCCCGGTCCCGCACGATGACCTTGCCGCGCACGGACCGCACCGCCTGCTCTTCTTCCAGCCGGTGCAGTGCCTCGGTGACGCTGGAGCGGCGCACGCCGAGCATCAAGCGGAACTCCTCATGCGTCATGCAGATCTCGTCGGCGGCGACGCGATCGTGGTAGAGCAGGATCCAGCGGGCCATGCGACGCTCGATGGGATGAGCCAGCGACGAGACGATCGTGCGGCCCATCTGGATCATGAAGACGTTGGCGAAGCGCAGCAAGGTCCGCCTCAGACTGCCGCTTTCCTCGACCGCGTCCAATAAAGCATCGGCCGGCATGCGAAGCGCCTCGCCACGCTCGGCCCGCATCACGACATCGTGAGGCCACCGATCGTCGCCCAGCAGCGTACTGCCGATTGTCCCCGAACGCATCGAGGACACCTGCAATGGCGCCTTCCGGAAAGCAGACGTTTTCGATGCGATCGCCGGCAGTCGCCAGCGCCTCGCCGATCCTGAAGGGGACGCGTTCCAGATGGGGAACGAGCAATGCGAGATCGGAAGCCGCCAGATTCTTGAGCAAGAGATTTTGCGTTTCAAGGACATAGGGCACGCCACCCTGATCGTCGGCAACAATGAGGGCGGCTGCATCCATCCCGCTGTCTACGAAGCTCCGGTCCTCGACGGCAAGCGGAGCTTTGCCCGGTTCCGTACGGAAACCGACCCGTCGCCGAGGTGTTGCGTACCGATTGTTGTTAGCAAGCAAAGTTAGGACACGACGATGAAGCGATTTTTGATCGGATCGGCGGCGGTAACGGCTGCCATGGCGTTGGCCGGACTCGCCGGCGCGCAATCGCCGCGCTCGGC
>CAXTTP010000064.1:0-11732 GCA_964247195.1 uncultured Sphingomonadaceae bacterium | reverse complement strand
GTCCTCGGCACCGCACCCGCCAGCACGACCGCGCTGACGCTCGACGGCGTCGCCGTGCCGATCGCGCCGGATGGCCGCTTCCTGATCGCGTTCGGGCGCGAGGCCGGCCCGGCGGCGCTGCTCCACGCCCGCCTCGCCGGCGGTGGCACGGTCGACGAGCCGCTCTCGGTGGCACCGCGCCAGTGGGACATCCAGTCGCTGCCCACGCTGGCCAAGGGCACGACACCGACGCCCGAGTTCCGCCGCCGCCGGGAAGGCGAGCTCGCCCAGATCAACGCCGCCCGCCGTCAGGCGACCGACAGCGACGGCTGGCAGCAGCACTTCGTGTGGCCGGCGACGGGGATCAGCGGCGTGTTCGGATCGCAGCGCATCTACGCCGGCGAACCCGGATCGCCGCACGCCGGCGTGGACATCGCGCGTGCCGTCGGCACGCCGGTGGTGGCGCCGGCGGACGGCGTGGTCGTGCTCGCCGCGGCGGCGCCGTTTACGCTGGAGGGCAACCTCCTGATGATCGATCACGGCATGGGGCTGGTGTCCGCGTTCCTCCACCTGTCGCGCATCGACGTGAGGCTGGGCGATCGCGTCGCGCGTGGCCAGCCGGTGGGCGCGATCGGCATGACCGGCCGCGCCACCGGCCCACACCTCCACTGGGCGATGAGCCTGCACCTCATCAAGATCGATCCGGCGCTGGTGGCAGGGCCGATGCCGAACGGCGGATGAGGCCCCGTCTCGATACGTTTCAGTAGCAATACATTTTAGCGCCGCGCGGTCGCGTTGCAGCACTGTTGCGCCAAAGATACAACTTCGGTCCAAGTGGACCTCGAGTCTGAACCGCCGCTTTACAGCGTCGGCCGCGCTCCGGCATCAGGCCAGCATGTCACGAGGCGGGTAACGCGGAGATCGCGGGGCGCTTGCGGCGTCCGACCGCCAGGAAGAACAGGGGTTTCCAATGGCCACCAACACAATCGTTTCGAAGTCGATGCTGGGCGCGTCGGCCGCATCGTTCGTGCTCGGCATCGCGCTGCTCTCGGCGCCAGCGATGGCGCAGGAAGCCACGCCCGCCGGCCCGCCCAACGGCCCGAGCGTCGGATCCGCCACAGCGCCTGTCGACCAGCCGGCGACCGCCGCGACGGCGAGCGACGACGAGCCCGGCACCATCGTGGTCACCGGCACCCTGTTCCGCCGCACCAACACGGAGACTCCGTCGCCGGTGACCGTGCTGACCGCGGACACGCTCCAGAAGGCCGGCATCACCAACGTGAACGACGCGATCCGCTCCGTATCGGCGGACAGCGCCGGGTCGATCTCGACCGGCTTCCAGAACGGCTTTTCGGGCGGCGGTGCAGCGGTCTCGCTGCGCGGCCTCGGCGTCTCCTCGACGCTGGTCCTGGTGGACGGGCTGCGCTCGACCAACTTCCCGCTCAACGACGACGGCCACAACGGCTATGTCGATCTCAACTCGGTGCCGTTCAGCATCATCGACCGGGTCGAAGTGCTGAAGGACGGAGCCTCCTCTACCTACGGCGCGGACGCTATCGGCGGCGTGGTCAACCTGATCCTCAAGAAGCATTTCACCGGCGTTGCGGGCACGGTCGAGGGCGGCCTCTCCGAGCGCGGCGATGCGAGCAAGTACCGCGCCAACCTGACCGCCGGCTACGGCGACTATGCGAGCCAGGGCTTCAACATATACGTCAATGCCGAATATCAGCGCGACGGCGCGGTTTCGGTCAAGGACCGTGGCTTCCCGAACGACACGTTCGATCTGTCGCCGATCGGCGGCATCGACAACAATTCCGGCGACAGCGACCTGACCATCGCGACCACGAACGCGGTCGTGGTGCGCGCGGGGCAGACCGACCTCAACAATCCCCTGTCGGGCAGCATCGGCGCGCCGCTCGGCAGCCAGTATGTCACGCTCAATCTCGCCAACTGCGCGGCCGGCACCTATACCTCGGCCCGCGCCGGACAGGTGGGCAGCGTCGGCTGTCGGCACAACAACATCACCGAGTTCGCGTCGATCCAGCCGCGCCAGCAGCGTTATTCGGCAACCGGCCGCGTGAGCGTGCGTCTCAGCGACAATATCGAGGGCTATGTCACCGGCAGCTGGTCGCATAGCGAGGTGAACGTGATCGGCACAGGTGCGGCCTCCCCGGCGCCGTCCACCAACCCCGGGCCGCGCCCGATCCGTAGTCTCCAGCCGTTCGGTGCGCCTTCCGCTCTCGCGTCGATCAATCCGGGGATCGTACTGCCGGTCTACGTCTGCTCGGCGGGCGTGAACTGCGCCACCGCGGCAGACCGTCGCCTCAACCCGAACAATCCTTTTGCCGCGGCGTTCGCCGGCACTCCGAACCTGGGCGCGGCGCGCATCTATTATCTGTTCGGCGATATCCCGTTCGGCAGCGACCGCAAGAACGACGTCTACCGAGCCACCGCCGGCCTCAACGGCAGCTTCGGAGGCGACAAGAGCTGGGACTGGCGCGTCGAGGGCGTCTATGCGCGCGACAACTTCAAGGTCACCGACTACGGCTGGCTGAATGTCGCCGGGGTGCGCAACGCGATCAACACCGGCAGCTACAACTTCGTCGATCCGTCGCAGAACTCGCAGGCGGTGCGGGATTCGATCTCGCCGAAGATCGTTACCCCGTCGCATACCTCGCTGGCCTCGGCGGAAGCGTCGGTGAGTCATGCCTTCTTCGATCTGCCGGGCGGCCCGCTGCAGGTCTCCGTCGGCGGGCAGGTGCGGCGCGAGGTGCTGGTCAACAACAGCCGGAACCCCGACCTCGCCACCTATGGTCTGAACCCCGTTTCGGCGAGGGGTAAGCACACGGTCTCGGCCGGCTATTTCGAGATCGACGCGCCGGTGTTCGATCAGCTCGATCTCAACGCCTCCGGCCGCTACGACCATTATTCGGAGGGATTCAGCCACTTCTCGCCCAAGTTCGGGGCCAAGTTCACCCCGATCAAGGAAGTGGCGCTGCGCGGTACCTATTCAAAGGGCTTCCGCGCGCCGACCTTCGCCGAGCTGGGCAGCACGCCCTTCCCGGGCTGCTCGAACGTCACACCGCCGGCCAACTTCGTGGCAGCCCACGGCGGCAGCAGCAATCCCTATGCCCAAGCCTATTCGGTCTGCCAGGGCAACTCGGGCAACCCGAACCTCAAGCCGGAGCTCTCGCGTAGCTTCACCGGCGGCATAATCGCTCAGCCGGTCCGCTGGCTCAGCCTCACCGTCGACTATTACAACGTGAAAAAGAGCCGGCTGATCGTGGCGAGCCCGCTCTACGGCGCCGCCCGCAACGCCTATTTCTCGCAGGACAACCTCGCGGCGGCGACTGCCGCGGTGGCAGCGGTCGGCCCCGGCATCTCGGTCAACGCCGTGGACGCGGCCGACCCGCTGTACCCGAACGCGCTGCCGCGCGTCCTGATCATCAGCGTGCCGTTCGTGAACGCTTCGTCTGAGAGCACATCGGGCCTCGACTTCTCGGCGACCGCCTCGGTTCCGCTGACCCCGAGCCTCCGGTTCGTCAGCCGGGTCGACGTCACCGACATCTTCAAGTTCGACCTCCACCCGGGCGACGGGACGGTTCAGAAGTATGTCGGGACGCTGGGGCCGTACGAGCTCTCGTCGGGCGCGGGCACGCCGAAATGGCGCGGCAGCTGGCAGAACACGCTGGAGACGGACAAGTTCTCGATCTCGGCGACTGCCTACTATGTTTCGCACATCAAGAACGTGGCGGCGGACGAGGGCTCGACCGATCTGAGCTGCGATCAGAACCTGTACGGCACGGGCGACAAGTTCTGCTACATCAAGCGGTTCATCAACGTCGATCTGAACGGCTCGATCAAGGTCAACGACGCCTTCACCTTCTACGTGAACGTCGGCAACGTGTTCGACGCGAAGGCGCCGCTGGCGCCCTCGTCCTACTCGGGCATCAACTACCTGCCGACCTGGCACCTCGCCGGGATCATCGGCCGGACGTTCAGCGCGGGCGCGAACTTCAAGTTCTGATCGCGGCCGGTTCGACAATCGAGGCGGCTCCGCGGAGCCGCCTCTTTTCTATGCCACGTTGAGCACCAGCCTGCCCTCGCCCTCCCCGACGTCGACGACGCTGCCGTCCGGAACCTGACCACGCAGGATCGCGTCGGCGAGCGGGTCCTGCAGATATTTCTGCACCGCCCGCTTCAGCGGCCGGGCGCCGTAGATCGGATCGTAGCCGACCCGTCCCAGCCATGTGCGCGCGTCGTCGGTAAGGCTTAGCGCTACCTTGCGGTCGTTGAGCAGGCGCTGGACACGGCCGACCTGGATGTCGACGATCGGCCCCATGTGCGCCTGTCCAAGCCGGTGGAACAGCACGATCTCGTCCAGCCGGTTGAGGAATTCCGGCCGGAAGTGCGCGCGCACCACCTCCATCACCTGCGGCTCGACCGTCTCGACATCCTGGTCCTCGGCCAGGCCCGCGATGAACTGGCTGCCCAGGTTCGAGGTCAGGATGATGAGCGTGTTCGAGAAGTCGACGGTGCGCCCCTGCCCGTCGGTCAGGCGGCCGTCGTCGAGCACCTGGAGCAGGATATTGAACACGTCGCCATGCGCCTTCTCGACCTCGTCGAACAGGATCACCTGGTAGGGCCGGCGCCGCACCGCCTCGGTCAGCACGCCACCCTCCTCGTAGCCGACATAGCCGGGCGGCGCGCCGATCAGGCGGGCGACCGAGTGCTTCTCCATGAACTCGCTCATGTCGATCCGCACCATCGCCGCGTCGTCGTCGAACAGGAAGCCGGCGAGCGCCTTGGTCAGCTCGGTCTTGCCGACCCCGGTCGGCCCGAGGAACAGGAACGAGCCGAGCGGCCGGTTCGGGTCCTGCAGGCCGGCGCGCGAGCGGCGGACGGCCCGCGCGACCGCCTCGACGGCGTCGGCCTGGCCGATCACCCGCTTGCCCAGCGCCTCTTCCATGTGGAGCAGCTTCTCGCGCTCGCCCTCCAGCATCCGGTCGACCGGTATGCCGGTCCACCGCGAGACGACCGAGGCGATGTCCTCTGACGTGACTTCCTCGCGGAGCATCGCGCCGGCGGTCGCCGCCTCGGCATCGGCGAGCTGGCGCTCCAGGCCCGGGATCACCCCGTAGCTGAGCTCGCCGGCACGGCCGAGATCGCCGCGGCGTTGCGCCTGGTCGAGCTCGACGCGCGCGGCATCCAGCTGCTCCTTCAGCTTCGCCTCGGCGTTGATCTTCTCCTTCTCCGCTTGCCAGCGCTGGGTCAGCTCGGTCGACTGCTGCTCGAGCTCGGCGAGGTCGTATTCCAGCGCGCCGAGTCGATCGGCACTCGCGCGATCGGTCTCGCGCTTCAGCGCCTCGCGCTCGATCTTGAGCTGGATGATTCGGCGGTCGAGACCCTCGATCTCCTCGGGCTTCGATTCCACCTCCATGCGCAGCCGGCTGGCGGCCTCGTCCATCAGGTCGATCGCCTTGTCGGGCAGGAAACGATCGGTGATGTAGCGGCTCGACAGCGTCGCCGCGGCGACCAGCGCGCCGTCGGTGATCCGCACGCCGTGATGAAGCTCGTACTTCTCCTTGAGCCCGCGCAGGATCGAGACGGTATCCTCGACGGTCGGCTCGCCGACGAGCACCGGCTGGAAGCGGCGTTCCAGTGCTGCGTCCTTCTCGACATATTTGCGATATTCGTCGAGCGTCGTGGCGCCGATGCAATGCAGCTCGCCGCGCGCGAGCGCGGGCTTCAGCAGGTTGCCGGCGTCCATCGCGCCTTCGGATTTACCCGCGCCGACGAGCGTGTGCATCTCGTCGATGAACAGGATGATCTGGCCGGCAGCCCCCTTGACCTCGTCGAGCACGCCCTTCAGCCGCTCCTCGAACTCGCCGCGATATTTTGCGCCGGCAATCAGCGAGCCCATGTCGAGCGCCATCAGCCGCCGGTCCTTGATGCCGTCCGGCACGTCGCCGTTGACGATGCGCAGCGCGAGCCCCTCGGCGATGGCGGTCTTGCCGACCCCGGGCTCGCCGATCAGGACGGGATTATTCTTGGTCCGCCGCGCGAGCACCTGGATGGTGCGGCGGATCTCCTCGTCGCGGCCGATCACCGGATCGAGCTTGCCGTCGCGGGCCGCCTGGGTGAGGTCGCGGGTGAACTTGCGGAGCGCGTCGTAGCGATCCTCGGCGGACGCCGTGTCGGCGCTGCGGCCGCCGCGCAAGCTGTTGATCGCCGCGTTGAGCGCCTCGGCCTTGACGCCGGCGGCGGCGAGCGCCTTGCCGGCCGCGGTGGTCGAGGCGAGCGCGAGCGCGATCAGCATCCGTTCCACCGTGACGTAGGAGTCGCCGGCCTTCTGGGCGATCTGTTCGGCGCTATCGAGCACGCGCACGCTGTCATTGTCGAAGCCGGGCGTGCCCTGGCCGCTGCCGGTGACGACGGAATGCTTGGCGAGCGCGCGGTCGGTCTCGCGAAGCGCCGTCTCCGCGCTGCCGCCGGCGGCCTTGATCAGACCCGACGCCATGCCCTGCTCATCCTCCAGCAGCGCCTTCAGCAGATGCTCGGGGGCGATCCGCTGATGGCTCATCCGGATCGCGACGGTCTGCGAGGACTGGAGAAAGCCCTTGGCGCGCTCGGTGAATTTCTCGAGGTTCATGCGTGCTCCCTTTCGATCGGAGCCGATATGGTGTGGCTTATATGCAACACAAGAAGCAGCGGTACAGCAAAATGACGCGGGCCCATCCAGCCGGCGACGAGGCGCACTCCTCCATCCGGCGGAAGGTTTCAACCCCGCCCTATAATCGTTTGGCGCACTCGCTATGCTGGACGCCATGTGGTCCGAAGGAATGACGATGCGTATCAGTCTGTTTGCCGCTTTCGCCTCCGCCGCGCTGGTCGCGCCCGGCCCGCTTGGTGCGGCGACCCAGGCGCCGGTGCCGGTGGCGACGCTGGTCCGCGCGGTCGACATCCCGGAGCGGAGCTTCACGCTGCCGAACGGGCTGCGCGTGTTCGTGCACGAGGATCACAAGGCGCCGGTGGTGGCGCTATCGATCTGGTACCATGTCGGATCGAAGGACGAGCCGGCGGGCAAGACCGGCTTTGCTCACCTGTTCGAGCATCTGATGTTCTCGGGCTCGGAGAATGCGCCCGGCAGCTTCATGGAGCCGCTGCAGCAGGTCGGGGCAACCGGCCTCAACGGCTCGACCTGGTTCGACCGGACCAATTATTACGAGACGGTGCCGACGCCAGCGCTGGAGCGCGCGCTGTTCCTCGAGGCGGACCGGATGGGCCACCTGCTCGGCGCGATCGATCAGGAGCGCCTCGATAACCAGCGCGGCGTCGTCCAGAACGAGAAGCGCCAAGGCGACAACCAGCCCTACGGCCTGGTCGAATATGCCGAGCTGGAGGCGCTGTTCCCGGGCGGCCATCCCTATCACCACACCACGATCGGGTCGATGGCCGACCTCGACAAGGCAAGCCTCGCCGACGTCAAGGACTGGTTCCGCGGCCATTACGGGCCGAACAACGCCGTGCTCGTGCTGGCCGGCGACATCGATCTCGCCGGCGCGCAGAAGCTGGTCGCGAAATATTTCGGGCCGATCCCGCGCGGGCCGCAGAACCAGCCGGCCGAGGCGCCGGTGCCGACGCTCGCCGCACCCAAGGCGGACGTGCTGAAGGACCAGGTGGCGACCACGCGGATCCACCGGCTGTGGGTCGTGCCGGGGCTGACCGCGCCCGATCTCGTGCCGCTCGACATGGCCGCCGCCGTCCTCGGCGGCCTCTCCAGCTCGCGCCTCGACAACGCGCTGGTCCGCGGCGAGAAGATCGCCGTTTCGGTCAGCGCCGACGTCCAGCCGTTCGAACGGGTGAGCCTGTTCGAGGTGACCGCCGACGTGAAGCCCGGCGTCGATCCGGCTCTGGTCGCCAGACGTCTCGACGCCATCATCGCCGACTTCCAGAAGAGCGGACCGACCGCGGACGAAGTCCGCCGGGTGGCGACGCGCGAGGTTTCCGGCCGCATCCGCGGACTCGAATCCGTCGGCGGCAAGGCGGCCGCGATCGCAGAGGGCGTGCTCTACGCGAACGATCCCGATTTCTACAAGGATCAGCTCGCCGCCTATGCCGCGGCGACCCCCGCCACGATCCGGGCGGCAGCGGACAAGTGGCTGTCGCGGCCGGTCTATTCGCTTACCGTCCAGCCCGGCGAGCGCAGCGCCTACGAGGAAGCCAAGGCCGGCGTGCCCGGCGCGCAGGCAGGCGAGGCGCTGCCGCCGACCGGGGCCAAGGTCGCGGACAAGCCGGCGGTGAAGGCCAAGCTTCCCGATGTCGGCACGTTCGCCGATCTCGACTTCCCGGCCGTGCGCCACGCCCGGCTCTCGAACGGCATCGACCTGGTCTACGCACAGCGGACCGCCGTACCCGTCACCCGGATGGTGGTGAGCTTCGATGCGGGCAACGCCGCCGATCCCAAGGACAAGCTCGGCCTCCAGTCGCTGATGCTGTCGTTGCTCGACGAGGGCACGACGAGCCGGAGCTCGGTCCAGATCGCCGAGGAGCAGGAGCGGCTCGGCGCGCTGATCGGGGCCGGCGCATCGATGGACCGGACATCGCTGACGCTTTCGGCGCTGTCGCCCAACCTCGCGCCGTCGCTGGATCTGTTCGCCGACATCCTGCGCAACCCGGCCTTCGCCGCCCCCGAGATCGAGCGCGTGCGCGCGCAGCAGCTTGCCGGCATCGCCGCCGAGATGACCGAGCCGGACGCGATCGCGCTACGCACGCTGCCGCCCCTGCTCTACGGCACCGCGCATCCCTACGGCGTTCCCTTCACCGGCACCGGCGACCCGAAGGTGGTCGCGCGGGTCGGCCGCGACGACATGATCGCCTTCCAGCGGCAATGGCTGCGGCCGGAGACGGCGCAGATCTTCGTCGTCAGCGATCAGCCGCTGGAAGCGCTCGTACCGCTGATCGAGGCGCGCTTCGGCAACTGGCAGGTGGCGGGCATGCGTGGCGTGAAGAACCTCGACGCGGCGACGCCTGCGCCGCGCGCTCGGATCGTGCTGATCGACCGGCCGGGATCGCCGCAGTCGCTGATCCTCGCCGGCGAGCTGCTGCCGGTGAAGGGAAGTGCCGAGCTGCTGCCCCTGGTCGCCGCCAACGACGTGGTCGGCGGCAGTTTCCTGTCGCGCCTCAACACCGACCTACGCGAGCGCAAGGGCTGGGCATATGGGGTCGGCGCGCAGGTCAACCGCGTGCTCGGCACCGTCCCGTACATCATCTCAGCGCCGGTGCAGAGCGACAAGACCGGGCCGGCGATCGCCGCGATGCGCGACGACCTCGCCAGCTTCGTGACGACCAAGGGCGTGACGCCGGCCGAGCTCGAGCGCACCGTCAACAACAGCATCCGCGAGCTTCCCGGCAGCTTCGAGACGGGATCCGAGGTGCTGAGCGGCATGCAGCGCAATGCGCTGCTCGGCCGTCCCGACGACTATTACAGCACGCTGGCGGCGCGCTACCGGGCGCTCACCGCGGCCGACCTCGATCAGGCAGCGCGCGCGGTGATCGATCCGGACAAGCTGCTGTGGGTCGTCGTCGGCGACGCCGCCAAGGTGCGGCCACAGCTTGACGCGCTGAAGCTGCCCGTGGAAAGCACCGCCGCGGCGACGAAGTGAAGGTAGCGGAGCAGCATCATGGCGAACGTCGACGGCGAGTGGGACTGCGTGACGAAGACCCCGATGGGCGAGCAGAAGGCGCTGCTCACGGTCCGCAGCGCCGGCGGCGGCTTCACCGGATCGATGTCGAGCCCGCTCGGCTCGATCGACATCCGCGACGGCACCGTCGAGGGTGATACGCTGCACTGGAAGGTCAACATCAAGTCGCCCTTCCCGATGCTGCTGACCTGCACCGCGACGGTGAGCGGCGACAGCATCACTGGCGGCATCACCGCCGGCGCGTTCGGCACCTCGCCGCTGAAGGGCACGCGCAAGGTCTGAACGGCACCTTCTATTCGGCCTACTCGGCGAGCAGCCGGGTGACGTGGCCCATCTTGCGCCCGGGCCGCGCCTCGCGCTTGCCGTAGAGATGAAGATGCGCGGACGGCTCGGCGAGGATCGCCGGCCAGCCGTCCGCCTCGTCGCTGATCAGGTTGCGCATCTCGACGCGCAGCGCGGTACGGGAGGTATCGCCGAGCGGCAGGCCGCAAATGGCGCGGACATGGTTCTCGAACTGCGAGGTCACCGCCCCCTCGATCGTCCAGTGGCCGCTATTGTGGACGCGCGGCGCCATCTCGTTGAACAGCGGCCCCCCGGCAGTGGCAAAGAACTCGCAGGTCAGCACGCCGACATGGCAGAGGCGATCGGCGATCGCCCGGCTGAGCGCGATCGCCGCCGGCGCCTGCTCCAGAATCGCCGCGCTGGCGGGGACGATCGAGAGGTCGAGGATGCCGTCGCGATGCGCGTTTTCCGGCGTGTCCCAGACGACCATGGCGCCGTCATCGCCGCGGCACAGCACCACCGAGAATTCGGCGAGGAAGTCGACGCGGCCCTCCAATATCGCGGGCGCGTCGTCGGCGGCGAGCGGCGGCGGGGCGGCGATGGTCGCCCATGCGGCATTGGCGTCGAGAAGGTCGCGGATCGGCGCCTGGCCTTTTCCGTCATAGCCGAAACGGCTCGTCTTCAGGATTGCCGGCACGCCGATCTCACGCAAGGCGGCATCCA
The DNA here is from genome assembly GCA_964247195.1 of uncultured Sphingomonadaceae bacterium. Classification (GTDB taxonomy): domain Bacteria; phylum Pseudomonadota; class Alphaproteobacteria; order Sphingomonadales; family Sphingomonadaceae; genus JAQGLK01. The sequence goes on along the minus strand of CAXTTP010000064.1, from coordinate 1,044 downwards.
GCGCGGACCGGTCGGCGACCGCACGATATGGTGCGGTGGCGCCGCCGAGCGACCGCACGAGATCTTTCTCGTTGGGGCGATATTGGGCGATGTAGAGCGAGACGCTGCTCGGCCGGACGCGCCGCCGCCCCTCGAGGAAGCGGATGGCGTGCGGATCGATATTCTCGAACTCATAGGTGACGACGTCGACCGCGGCGGCGAAGCGGGCGAGCGCGTCGGCATCGTCATAGCCCGCGCGCGTCCACTCCGCGGCGACCTCGGTCGCGGGTCCGCTCGCCTCCGGCGCGTAGACGTGGCTGCGATAGCCGAGCTGCGCGGCCGCGATCGCCAGCATTCGGCCGAGTTGGCCGCCGCCGAGGATGCCGATCGTGGAGCCGGGCGGTACGATCATTCGGGATCGGTCGCGACGTCCGCCGTCTGCCGGGCGCGCCAGCCGTCGAGCCGCTCGGCGAGCGCAGGATCGCCGAGCGCGAGGATCGCGGCGGCGAGCAGCGCGGCGTTGACCGCGCCGGCCCGGCCGATCGCCAGCGTGCCGACCGGGATTCCGGCGGGCATCTGGACGATCGAGAGCAGGCTGTCCATTCCGCTCAGCGCCGCCGACTGGACCGGCACGCCGAGCACCGGCAGCCGCGTCATCGACGCGCACATGCCCGGCAGGTGGGCGGCACCGCCGGCGCCCGCGATGATGACGCTCAGGCCGCGATCCACGGCGGCTTTCGCATAGTCGTAGAGCCGGTCGGGCGTCCGGTGGGCGGAGACGACCCGTGTCTCATGGGGAATGTCGAGCGCGGTCAGCGTGTCCGCGGCATGGCGCATCGTCTCCCAGTCGGAGCGGCTGCCCATGATGATGCCGATCTTCGGGCCCATGTCCCGCTCCCCAAAGCGCGCTGCTTAATGGCGGGTCCGCATGTGCGCAACCGCGGCTCAGCGCTCCGACAGATAGTAGCGGTCGACCGCGCTCAGATCGTCGGCGAGCTCGTAGACGATCGGCTGGCCGGTCGGGATTTCCAGCCCGGTGATCTCGTCGTCGGGAATGTGCGACAG
>CAXTTP010000063.1:0-11859 GCA_964247195.1 uncultured Sphingomonadaceae bacterium | reverse complement strand
GCTGCTTCGCCGGTCCCGCAGAACATTCACTGATCACCCAAGATAGGCGTTCTCCCGGTGCCAGCGCAGCACCTCGGATGCAGGAGGATCGAAGCCGGCGACCGGTCGTGCGAGCGCCCTGCCCTGCATGGCGTAATAATGGACGCCGTTGTCGAAGTCCGCCTTCAGGCGCTCGGACACGGCGAAACGAAGCTCGCTGTCGAAGGTCACGTAGCCGCGGTCGAACAGCCTGTGGATGTCGGTTCGCAGCAGCAAACCGTTGGATACGGCGTGTTCGCCACCGGAAGCGAAGGACCGGATGTGAGCGGCGTCGAGGATCGGCAGAGTCCGCTCGCCGGATAGGGCGCAACGCCGCGCGTAGCCGTCCGTGACGGCGAGGCGGAACGCCCCTTGGCCCAAGCGCCGGCGCATCAGAGTTGGGGTACCGAAGCGGTCGCCGGTCGAGACCTCAGGCGCGGCCGCCGAGGCCGCCAGCCGCTCTTGCACGGCGCGCCACAGTGCTAGCCCGTCGGGCTGATCGGTCGAGTAGCCGCGACCAACCACGGTGTTGGCCGCGAAGCTCGGCGGCGTCGGTATCCAGCGGTCAGCGGGCCAGAAGAAGGGCTGCGTCAGGATCCTGCAGCCGATCACAGGATCGTCGCGGTCGCCGAGCGGCGGAACGCGCTTCAGCTTCGCGATCGTGCCGCGCATGTCACTCAGGCTCAGGTTGCCGTTTGCCTCGCCGAACGCCTCCCAGGCGAGCGAGAGCGGCGCGAGGCTCGCGTGCTCGAACACGCCGCCGCCCGCGATGGCGTTCCAGGGTGCCTTGAGTTTGAACAGGAACAAGTCGCCCGGCTGAAGCGCCTTGAACTCGCCTGATCCTGAGGGCTGCCAGAAGTTCACGTCGGCCGGGTGCAGGCTCGCCAGGTGGTCGAACCACGGCTTGTGCGTCACGCCGACGAAGATCCCAACCACGGCGCGATCATTGCTCCGCCTCCCTCAACTGGCAACCCGGTTGCGTCTCGCCAACGCATCGTGGACGCTGCGTCGCGATGACCAGTCACGCTCTCCACGACCACATCGCCGCCTACGATGCACAGGCGCCCCGCCTCGTGGCCGAGTACGAGCGCGTCGATCAGGCTGCCTTTCGGTCCACCTTCTCGGACCTCGTACGGCCGGGGCCCGATCGCCTCGCGCTCGATGTCGGGGCGGGTTCAGGGCGCGACGCTGCCTGGCTGGCCGAACTCGGCTTCGACGTAGTCGCAGTGGAGCCGGCGGCAGGCATGCGGGCCGAGGCTCGTAGGTTGCACCGCGACGAGCGCATTAGATGGCTGGACGACCGGCTGCCCGCGCTCAACGCCACGCACGCGCTGGCGCTCTCTTTTGACCTTATCCAGCTCTCGGGCGTGTGGCAGCACGTCGCTCCCGCCGACCGGCAGCGCGCGTTCCGCAAGCTCGCGACGCTGCTCAAGCCAGGCGGCCTGTTGATCATCACACTGAGGCACGGCCCAACGCCGCCCGACCGCCCCATGCACGCGGTGACGACAGGCGAAGTCGAAGCGCTGGCTCGTGAACACGGCTTGACGATCGCTCGGGTCATCTCCGCGCCGGATGCGCTGGGACGATCTGACGTGGCATGGACCACAGTCGCGATGAGCCTGCCTGACGACGGAGCTGGCGCACTGCCTTTGCTGCGCGGCGTCGTCTTGAACGACGACAAGTCCGCCACCTACAAGCTTGGTCTGCTGCGTGCGATCGCCAAGGTTGCCGATTTGACGCCCAGCCTCGGCGTGCTGCACCCGACCGAGGATAGCGTCGAAGTGCCGCTTGGTGCGGTCGCGCTGAACTGGGTTCGCATGTACCTACCGCTGGTGGGCCGAAGCCTTCCGCAGATGCCGGGCAACGCCGGCCCGGACGGACTCGGCTTCGCGAAACAGGGCTTCCGGACGCTGCTGGCCGATGGCATGGCGCCGCTCGATTTGAGGATCGGCGCCACTTTCTCCGGTGAGCGCGCCAAAGCCATTGCCAGCGCAATCGCGGATGCCTCGCGCACGATTGCGGCCATGCCCGCCAACTTCACTCGCTATCCAAATTCGGCGGAACGCGTCTTCGCCGCCACGCCGGGACGCGCTCCCCGTGGTTCTTCGATCGCACTCGACGCCGACGCTCTGGGGGCATTCGGCAGGCTCACCGTTCCGGGCCATGTCTGGCGGACGATGCAGCGGCTTGGCGTCTGGATCGAGCCGGTGCTCGCGGCAGAATGGGCGCGCCTCATGCGCGGCTACATGGAGCGGCAAGGCAGGAGCGCGGCGCCAGGCGAGTTGGAGGCGGCGCTCGCCTGGGTAGAGCCTCGGCGCGACGTGTCGGTGGCGCGCGACGTAGCGCTGGCGAGGCTCCGCCGCGGCGACGGCCTGCATTGCGTCTGGTCGGACCGGCCGTTGTCAGACGCGACGCTCGACATCGACCATTGCCTGCCCTGGTCGGCGTGGCCCTGCGGCGACCTGTGGAACCTCATGCCCGCGCACAGAACGCTGAACCAGCGTGAGAAGCGGGACCTGCTGCCGAGTGCGAACGCGCTCGCGGCCGCGCGGAACGCAATCGTCGACTGGTGGGACGAAGCCTGGCGGAGCAATGAGGCGCTCGCGGCGCGGTTCGGTCGCGAGGCCGGCGCGGCGCTGCCCGTGGCGACGAACGCGGACAGCGAGGCGGTGTTTGATGGACTTGCCTGGCGCCGTCTCAAGCTGAGGCAGGATCAGCAGCTAACTGAATGGTCGGGGCATCGAAAGGCCTGACACGGACTGTCGGCTTTCAGGTAGGCAGCTGGGATCAGGGTTGGAGAGCATGGTGAGCACTTCGGCAAGAGCATGGGACAGTGGGCTGGTCCGCAAATGGCTGAAAAGCCGTTTCGAGGCTGCAAGCCTGGAACAGGCGGCGGCGGACAAGCGGGGATATGAGGCTCAAGACGACTATGACAAAGCAGCCGCCGAAGCATGGGTCTGCCGAATCCTACAGACCTCCGGACGCATTGATGATCAAGCTGCTTTCGCTGGGCACCTCCAGCAAATGCTCGATCAAGATGAATACCTGACCACGGGTATATATGACGATCGACGCTTCGAGAGATATGTCCGAGCCACCCTTAAAAAGCTCACCAAGATGACAAAGGCGAATGATGGGTTCTCGAACACGTTGCGATATCAGTGATTGCGCACCTCTAAGAGGAGCCGCAGAACTTAGGCAATTAAGGTAGACGCATGGCCCGCAAACACTCACAACATGATTCCTACCGAGACTCGCATCGCGAGGATGACGCTCCGGCGATCGCGGTAGCCTGTTGGCTCTGTGCACGGCCTACTGGCAAGACCATTGTCTGGCACCATCCCGTGCCGAAGAGCCGGGGCGGCCGCGATGTTGTCCCCATGCACCCCATCTGCCAGCAAACGCTGATCGCCAATTTCACCAACTCTGAACTGCAGCGCCATGGGATGAATGTGGAGGCCCTGCTGGCCAACCCCAACGTACGCAAATTCGTTGATTGGGTGGTGAAGAAGGAACCGGATTTCACCGCGACCACGGCCAAGAAGCAACGTTGATCAGGCTCCGCGTTCGGCTTCGAACCATAACCAGATCATCCGCGCCCTCATCGCGACTTCAAGCTTCGTGCGCTTGTTCAGGTCGGCGAGGCTGCACCTGCGATGCCGAGCCTCCTAGCTCGATCGGTTAGCCTGCCGGTCCGCTTGGTCGAGCACTGTGCATCGCTGGGCCCTAATCGGCTGAAGCCGTCCGATTCTCAAGCGTCCGTCCGCGGGCGAGCGCAATGTCGGTCGAGCAGTTCAGTCTCGCGATCATGTTCCGCACTGGATTCGCCCCCGTGTAGACTGGACTTGGGCTCCGTAATCGCGCCTAATCGCTCAAACACATCGTTCCGGGGAGCAGGGGTGGCCACAAGCCTGATGACGCAGCACGACGAGGCGCCGACCTCCGTCTTCCAGAGCGACCTGCCGATCGGCGAGAAGCTGGATCGAGCCCGCACCGAACTGCTGGATCTGTCCGCGCGCAATCGGCTGCTCAACATGCCGCGTTCGTCTAAGGGTGCCAAGGCCGTCGAGATCGTCGATGAGGTGAGCGCGGAGGTGTTCCGTCTCCTGGTTGGTGCTGGCCGCCCCTTCACGTTCCTGGCCGGCAAGGCGGGAGCCGCTGGCGATCAAGAGGGCGGCGGACTTCCGGACGGGGATGTCGACGAGGTCGAGGACCTCGCTCAGCCGGAGGACGACGTCGCCGATGACCGTGGCGTCTTCTCCCGCCACGCCGACACGCGGCTGCAGACGCGGCTCACGCCCAAGGGCCTCCAGAAGAGGCTGCTCGAGCTCTACTTCGACGCGCGCACGCTCGAGGAGGAGCAGGGCGTCAACATCCTCTATCTGACGCTCGGCGCGCTCAAGTGGATCGACCCGAGCAACGCCGCGAACGTGCGGTTCGCGCCACTCGTCCTCGTGCCCGCGCAGCTGGAGCGCGGCAACGCCGGTGAGAAGTTCAAGCTGAGGACGAGGCAGGAGGACTACGCCGCCAACCTGTCGCTCGAAGCCTTCCTGGACCGCGTTCACGGCATCCGCCTCCCGGCGTTCGAGGCGGGCGAGGGCTTCGATCCGGCGGGATACTTCAACGAGGTCGCCGATGCCGTGTCGGCGAAGCCGGGCTGGGAGGTGCAGCCGGACGTCATCGTCCTCGGCTTCTTCTCCTTCGCCAAGTTCCTGATGTATCGCGACCTCGATCCGCAGACTTGGCCGCAGGGCGGGAGGATCACCGATCGCCGTCTCGTCCGCGGACTGCTCTCCGACGGCTTCGCGGGTGGCGAGGGGATGGTGCCAGAGGACGCCAACATCGATGCCTTCATCCCGCCGGCCGACATGCTCCACATCGTCGACAGCGACAGTTCGCAGGCGCTCGCCGTCTACGAGGTACGCCGCGGCCGGGACGTGGTCATCCAGGGACCGCCCGGCACGGGCAAGAGCCAGACCATCGCCAACATCGTCGCCTCCGCCGTTGCCGACGGGAAGACGGTGCTGTTCGTCGCCGAGAAGATGGCGGCACTGGAGGTCGTAAAGCGCAGGCTCGACGCCACCGGCGTCGGCGACGCCTGCCTCGAGCTGCACAGCAACAAGGCCAACAAGAAGGCGCTGCTCGAGGAGCTTCGGCGCACTTGGGAGCTCGGCGCTCCGAAGCACCAGGACGCAGGCAGCCTCCACGCGCGGCTCACGGCGGCGCGAGACCGGCTGAACGACCACGCCCACCGCATGCACGAGCCGCACGCCGCGTCGGGCCTGACCCCGTTCCAGGTCGTCGGCCAGCTGAGCCGGCTCCGCTTGGACGGCAAGAAGCCGAACGACATCACGCTCGTCGCGCCGGAGACCTGGTCGGCGGATGAGTTCGCCGAGCGGCACGACGTGATCGGCGACCTCGCCGAGCGCATCGATGTAATCGGTCGGCCGGCGGAGCACGCGTGGCGCGGTGTCGGCCTGTCATCCATCCTGCCCACCGACGTCGAACGGCTCGAGGCTCGGGTCGCGGCCGGGCTCGAACGACTGACCGCCTACGAGCACGCGCAGGCGGTGCTCGCGTCGACGCTTGAACTGCCGTCTCCGCAAACGTTTGGCGAACTGCCGCCTCTGCTCGCGCTGGCCGATCGAGTGGCCAGCGCCCCCGACCTAGACGGTCACGCCCTCGCGGATCCTGCCTGGGAAAACCGAGTCGATGAACTCGAACGGTCGATCGCCGTCGGACAGCGCCACTCCTACCTGAAGCGACAGCTCGCGGACGCGGTGACGGAGCCGGGTTGGACCGCCGACCTCGCCGAGGCGATCGCCGCGCTGTCGATCCTGCCGTCAGGCTTCTCCCCGGACGATTTCAGGCAGGGCGAGGCGCTGGCGACCCTGCTCCCCCGCCTACAAGTCGAAGCGGAGGCGCTCGCACGGGCGGTCGGCCGCGAGGCGCCGACCTCGCCGGAGGCGGCGCGGCACCTCGCCGCCATCGGAGAGCGGGTAGCCGATGCGCCAGAGGCTGACGCCGAGGCGTTTGCGGCCGACGTTTGGATTTCCGGAGTCGATCGCGCATCCGATCTCGTGAACGCGGTGGCAGACTACGAGGAGGCGACCGCCGCTACCGCCGGGAGGCTCACCGACGCGGCATGGAATCTCGACCTTTCCGGTGCGCGCGCCACGCTTGCGGCGCACGGGACGGGCTTCTTGCGCTTCCTCAGCGGGGAGTGGCGCCGAGCCAACGCCCTCGCGCGCTCCGTCCTGACCACGCAGCCGACGCCGCTCGAGGATACGCTGGGACTGCTCGACGCCCTCGCAAGGGGTCAGGGTGCCAAGCGCATCATCGAGAGCGAGGACGCCTTCGCCCGCTCGGCCTTTGGCGCAGCGTGGCGAGGGCCCCGATCGGCGTCGTCACCGTTGCAACGCGTGGTGGAGTGGATGCGGTCGCTGCGCGGCCTCGGCGCCGAACCGCGCCTCATCGCTGCGCGCAGGCCCGATCGGATCGAGGTCGACGTGCGCGCGAAGCGGACGGCCGATCTCGTCGAGCAGACGCGCCTGCCGCTCGAGCGGCTGTGGTCTGCCCTGGGCGAGGCGCAGGTCCTCGCGTTCGGGGACGCGCTCGCGGCCGACCGCACCGACCTGCTCGCTCTTCTCGCCTTCGTGGGGCGCATCCGCTCCGCCGATCAGGCCTCCCGCGAAGCATTCATCGACGTCGCCGCCGACCTGGACGTTCGCCGACGGCGCCTCGACGAGCTCGCCGAACTGCAGCGGAAGACTACCACGCTGAACGACGCACGCGACCTGGGCGCAGCCGGCTTCGGCACCGCCTGGCATGGCACGACTTCGGACTGGTCCGACCTCCGCACGACCGCCGACTGGATTGCAGCCAACAGAGACATACGCCTACTGACCAGCCGCATCCCGGATCGTCTGGCTCCGGCCGAGGCGGCGGAGCGGCTCGGGTCCGAGGCAGGCGCGATCGAAGCCGAACTGCAGTTGATCGCCGGGCAGCTTCGCCTCGACATGACGACGGCCTTCGGGGTAGAAGCGTTCTCCGGCATCCATTTCGAGGCGTTGAGCCATCACCTGAGCCGGTGGCGCGAGTCCGGCGAGAGGCTCTTCCAGTGGACCGCGTACCGCGACCGCGCCGAGCGCGCATCCGCGCTGGACTGCGACGACGTGGTCCGCCGCCTCGCCGACGGCCGGCTCGCCACTGAAGAGGCCGTGGCAGACTTCGAGATGGCCTACTACGAGGCCGTCTACGCTGATCAGATACGTGTGGTCCCCGAACTCGGCACCTTCGACGGGACGCTGCACGGGCGCCTGGCCCGCGAATTTGCGGACATGGACCGTCAGCGCATCTCCACGGCGAGCTTTGAGGTCGTCCGCGCGCATCACGACAAGGTGCCTGCGCGCGACGGCGGCTCGGTTGGACCGCTCGGCGTTCTTCGGGCCGAGATCGCCCGCAAGCGCGGCCACATGCCGATCAGGAAGCTAATGGAGAAGGCCGCGCTCGCCGTGCAGGCGCTCAAGCCCGTGTTCATGATGAGCCCGTTGTCCGTCGCGCAGTTCCTCAGCCCCGGCGTTTTCGAGTTCGACCTGCTCGTCATGGACGAGGCCAGTCAGATACAACCTGTTGACGCGCTCGGCGCCGTTGCGCGCGCGAAGCAGGTGGTTGTCGTCGGTGACCCGAAGCAGCTACCGCCCACCGCCTTCTTCTCAAAGATGACCGGGGGCACCGCCGAGGACGACGAGGACGGGGGAACGCGCGTCGCGGACATCGAGAGCATTCTCGGCCTGTTCACCGCTCGCGGCTTGCCGATGCGGATGCTGCGCTGGCATTACCGGAGCAAGCACCAGTCGCTGATCGCGGTCAGCAACCGGCAGTTCTACGAGAACAAGCTGTTCATCGTGCCCAGCCCCTATACGGCCGAGGCCGGGATGGGTCTGCGCTTCCACCGCATCCCACAGGGCGTATTCGACGCCGGCGGCACCCGCACGAACGCGATCGAAGCAAGGATGGTCGCGCAGGCGATCGTGGCGCACGCCCGTGAGCACTCCAACCTGTCGCTGGGCGTCGCCGCGTTCTCCGCCGCACAGCGCCGCGCGATCCTCGATCAGCTCGAAGTGCTCCGCCGCGGACTGCCAGCGGAAGTGGAGGCGTTTTTCCAGTCGCATCTCGCTGAGCCGTTCTTCGTCAAGAACCTCGAGAACGTGCAGGGAGATGAGCGCGACGTCATCTTCATCTCAGTCGGCTACGGCCCGACGGTGCCGGGCGGCAAGGTCCCGATGCGCTTCGGCCCGCTAGGCACCGACGGCGGCGAGCGCCGGCTGAACGTGCTGATCAGCCGCGCCAAGCAGCGGTGCGAGGTGTTCGCGTCCATGTCCGACGAGGATATCGATCCCGACTTCGCCTCCACGCGCAAGGGTGTGCTCGCCTTCAAGCTCTTCCTCCATTTCGCCCGCACCGGCCGGATGACCATGGCCGAGAGCACCGGCCGCGACCACGACAGCGTCTTCGAGGAGCAGGTGGCCAAGGCGCTGCAGGCGCGAGGCTATCAGGTGCATCGCCAGGTCGGTCTGGCCGGCTTCTTCATCGACCTTGCGGTCTCGGACGCCGACCGGCCTGGTCGCTACCTGCTCGGCATCGAATGCGACGGCGCCTCCTACCACGACGCCCGCTCCGCCCGTGATCGCGACCGGTTGCGGCAATCGGTGCTGGAGAGCCACGGCTGGACCATTCATCGCGTCTGGAGCACCGACTGGTTTCAGCGCCCAAAGGAGCAGATCGACCTCGTGGTGGCCCGCATCGAGGCGGCCAAGGCCGAGCACGACGCCGAGGCGCAGGGCGTCGCCGCCCGGCGCAGGACGCACGTCGAGATCGTGACCGTAGAGCGGGAGGGCTTCACGGAGGTAGGTCTCGCCGAGGCGGAGTCGCAGACCGCGACCGCTGCATACGAGGAAGCGATGATCGAACGGCCGCGGCACCTCGTCTGCGAACTGCACGAGGCGCCGCGAGGTGCGTTGTCGGCTCTCGCAGAGGTGGTCGTCAGGATCGAAGGTCCGGTCCACGTCTGCGAGGTGGTCAACCGGATCCGGGACGCCTGGGGGCTGAAGCGTGCGGGCGGACGGATCCAGGAGGCCGTCGAAAAGGCGGTCGAGGTCTCCGTTCGCGAGGGCAGGCTTGCAGAGGACGGCGACTTCCTAACTGTCCCGGGCAGGACGCCGCGCGTGCGCGACCGCAGCGACGTCCGCTCGCCTTCCCTGCGCAAGCCCGACAGCCTTCCGCCCGCGGAGCTGGAGATCGCGATCCTCGATGTGGTACGGGAGAACTACGGCGCTACCGACGACCAAGTCGTGCAAGCCGCCGCCCGCGCGGTCGGCTTTAAGGCTACCAGCGGCCAGCTGCGCGACCTGCTCGCCGATGTCATTGCGGGGGCGGTCGCGGGCGAACGGCTGACCCGTCGCAACGGCATGCTGGTCGTCGGGTCCGCGGCGGCAGAAGGACTCGGACCGAGGCGCCCGCCGAGCCCGCTCGCGCAGCTGATCGAGGCTGGCGAGAGCGAGCGGCTCGAGTTCAAGGAGACGCTGCGCTGGGACGTCGCCGGCGGCTTACCGAACAAGAAGCTGGAGGACGTCGTCGTCAAGACAGTGGCGGGGTTCGCCAACGGAGGTGGCGGGACGCTCCTGATCGGCGTCGCGGACGACGGCACGGTCAAGGGCCTGGAGCGCGATTACGCCTGCCTCGGCGGCAACCGGGACAAGCTGGAGCTGCACCTCACCAACCTGCTCGGCAGGCACTTCGGCCCGGCGTTCCGCGCCGCGCAGATCGGAATCGCGTTTCCACAGCACGAAGACGTCGAGGTGTGCCGCATCGAAGTTCGGCCGGCGAACGAAGCCCAGTTCGTCTCGATAGCAAGTCGCGACGGGACGCTGGCGGAGCGCTTCTTCGTGAGGGCGGGCAACTCCACACAGGAGCTAACCCCCAGCCAGATGCACCTCTACGTTGGTCAGCGGTTTCGCCAGCCTAACTAACAAAGCGGTGAGTTGCATTAATACGAACTCAACCACGCCATCGCTGATATCATGTAAGGCGTTCTAAAGCCGTCGCAGTGACCCAGAGCCGGACGTTCAACGCCCCTCGGCTACTTCCCGAGAATGGACGTCCGTTCAGGTCGGTTAGTTGCCCGGCTGGACACCGCCTCTGATTGCCGTCCTGTCGAACTTCTCCGCCAGAGACCAGAACCATGGGTATCCGCTGCACCGGTTCTGCACACCTTCTCCCTCAGGGCTCCCAACGGCCGCGATCATCCTTCCATCCCGCCCGCTTAGATCGGCCGCTCCAAACAGCAGGAGCGGATCGTGCGTTTCAGTTTTCTCTGCAAGATTGCGATCGTCATCGCCCTAGTGGTGCTGTTCGATCGGCTGTTCCCTGACAGCTTCTCGGGCGCTCGCATCGGTGGGTTCGCGGGCGCCTGGCTGGTGGGACTCGCTCTGGGCCGCGGCGACGTCAGGCGGAGCAGGCGCGCATGGATCGGACTTGCGGTCGCCGCGCTCTTCGCAGGCTCGCTGCTCGACGATCCGGGGCCGCTTGCCTGGGCCCTGTTCTGGTGTGCGCTGTCCGTGGCCGCGCTGCTGCCAAAGGTCACTCGCTTCGACGATGCCTGGCATTGGGGCGCCCGCCTCGTGATCCATGCAGTGGGCGGGATCGGCAAGCCGTTCGCCGATTTTCGAAGAATCGGGCGGCCCAGGCGAGGCAAGCGCGCCAACCCCGGCGCCATCTTGGCGATGCTGGGGCTGCCGCTGGTGGGCGGCATCCTGTTCGTTGCGCTGTTCGCCGCCGCCAACCCGCTGATCTCTCAGGCCCTCGCGGCAATTCGACTGCCGTCATTGTGGCAGATCCTGCTTTGGGCGCTTGTGGCGGTTTGCGTCTGGCCGAGCCTGCGGCCGCATGCCGCCGTGATGCGGCTGGCGAGTCGATTGCCCGATCCCGAGCCGGTGCTGCCCGGCACGTCGTTGCCGTCGGTTCTGATCGCGCTTGCCTTGTTCAACGCGATCTTCGCCGTCCAGAACGGGCTCGACATCGCCTTCCTGTGGAGCGGCGGCGCGCTGCCCGTCGGCATGACTCAGACCGAATACGTGCATCGCGGCGCCTAGATGATCGTGCCGACCAGCGTCATGACGTATTCGGCGAGGTCGCGGTCGAAGCTCCCACCGGCGTTGAAGAAGTTCGAGCTCTTCAGCACGTACCAGGTGTAGTTCCTCGCGACCGCGCTGTTCACTGCGTCCCACTTCGCGGGGTCGGCGTCGTTCAGGGTCGAGGTGCGCTCGCCCTTGTTGCCGCAGCCATGCTTGGCCGCCGCATAGTCCGAGAAAATACCGTCCGAATTGCCGATCGCCTCGCAGATCGCCTTGTCGGCAAGATCGCCCTTGGGCCAAACCGAGCCTACTAGCGCCTGCGCCGACTCGCAGCTCGAGATGTTGAGGTTGTTCATGAGCTGCGCTTTCTGGGCGAACTCATCCATCACCTTCGAGCATTCCGGGCAAACAGTGTCGATCGCGAGCTTGAAGGCGAACCCGACCGCGTTGTTCGCGACCGCCTTCAGCATCGCCACGATTTCGCTCGAGTTGATGAACGAGAAGGAGCCGGCGAACAGGTCGATGCCTCCGCAGCCGGCGCGCGCCGACGGCAGCTGCAGATTGGCAAGGTTGGCCGTCTTCTGCGGGAACCGCGTCCACACGTTGCCGAGGCTGTAATAGCCGGCCGACTGACCCTGGAAGGCGGACGGCCCGGTCACGTTGGCGGCGCCCCCCGCGTCAGCGACGAACTGGTCCATCGCCTTGC